>JAJDCT010000351.1 GCA_029260695.1 Phycisphaeraceae bacterium | reverse complement strand
CCAGGGAGTGTTAGCGCCAGCGGACACCGGAGGGTTGGCAGATTGAATCGTCACCAACACAAGCAAGCGACGTTTGCCGTGCACGGCATCAATATGAAGAGGTGGGGTTTGCAGATGACTATCAGGACGATTCTGACCATTGGGCTCTTGTCCGTTTCAACGGGTGTGTGCGCGGCGCAGGACAAAGCGGACCAACTCGCCAACGATCACTCCGCACTCACGATCGAGGGATTCGCGGACCGGTACAGTCCGTTTACCCTCTCGGTTTACTGGGAAAACGACGGTGCGATCCTCAAGCGGAACAACGGCCAGGACCGCCACTACACCAACGGCAACCTGGTCACATTTGCCCACCAGCCCGATTGGGTACACGGCTTTGCGGACATCGCTCCGCTCGGAGAGACGTTCGATCGGACCGCGGCGGGTTACATCATCGGCCATCTGATCTTCACACCGGAAGCGACCCAAACGGGGCGGCTATTGAGAAAAGACCGCCCCTATGCCGGCTATCTGTTCGGCGGGGTCTATGTGCAACGGGCCAACGACCAGACGTTCGACCACGCGCAGCTGGATATCGGCGTGGTCGGGCCTTCGTCACAGGCGGACCACATCCAAAATGATATCCACCAGTGGCTTGACCTTGATGAACCCAAGGGCTGGAACAACCAACTGTCGGACGAAGTCACTGCGCAGCTATTTCTTCGGCGGAAATGGCGCGTGGACATCGACTCCATTGACTTTGCAGATATCCAGCTGTCTCAGCAGTTGATCCCGCAGATCGAGTTGGCGGTGGGCAGTGTGTATCGGCATGTCTCCGGTGGCGTGACATGGCGTGTTGGGCACAACCTCCCCGACGACTTCGGCCCCGGCCGGCTGGCGGACGTCGCCGACGCAACAGGCGGGCCAACAAGAGGAGCCGGCGGCTACGGCTTCCTCCGCGTCGGGGGGCGGGTCGTCGAGCACGATCTATTCCTCGAAGGCAACAGCTACAAAGACAGCCACGGCGTGGACGCCGAAACACTCGTCGGCGAGATCCAGGCCGGCATCGCGGCGTTCTGCCACTACCACGGATGGAAGTTTGAAACCAACTATTCGCAGACCTTTGTCAGCGAACAATTCGATGGCCAGGACGGCTCCGATGCCTACGGTGCGTTGATGCTCTCTGCCTCGCGCGGGTTTTGATTGCTGCCGTGGCAAGTCGCGGCGCTTCGTGTGTGTGTGTGTATGAGGGAGCGTGTCTATGTTTGTGTGTTGATGTGTTGTGGGTGTGTGTTTGCCGCTGCGGATTGACCAACTGGTGTTCTACTCGAACGACAGCTTCGTCTCTGCGGGGAGCTTTGTAATCGAGGTCGCGCCCATTTCGTAGGTCGGTTTCCACTGCACACGGAACACAAACTCGACGGCATCACCCACCGCCAACCCGTCCAGCGACACACCTGCCCCAGGTGGGAAAGGCATCGTCATGGATCCCATCGGTGCGGACTCATCTGCCATATTCTTAAAGTCGTCGATCGCCTCGTGGTGGATACTCAACTCGCTGGCGGGGTGGGCAGGATCCGGCAGCGAGACGATCCGGCCACGGACGGTATAGGTATGTACAACCGCCTGATCTTCTGTCTGAACCGACTCCGTGGGACTGGATTCCTCGGAGCAGGCAGTGACAAGCAGCCCTGCCAAGGCGCTTACAAACACAACGATGCTGAGACCTAAGTGACGCGAGTTTTTGGCTGCCAAGAATAGACCCGATGACATCTCAATCCTTTCAGATATGACCGGCAAGCCGATCGGTTACAGGGGAGACCGGATCATAACTGCATCGCGACAGGATGCCGCATATACACCAAAGCATCGGCCCATCAGGCGGTGACGGGACCCATCGGCCAACCCGCCTGGTCGGGGTCCTATCTGTCCCGGTGTCGATTTGTGGCTTAACCCAATCAGGCCAGTGCTTTGCGGGCAGGATGACGGGCTTTTCAACAGGGCTTGGGCCGGTTTGAGCGTACTTGCCTACGGGCTTGACACGCCGAACAAGCCATGCTCTAATGTTCCTCCTGCGTTGGGAACGCTTGACCACCCGGTCAGCGGTACTAATGCTCTGCCGAGAGTTGCCGCCTGGCGACGATCTGGCCTTGACAGCTTGCAAAAGATGTCTACCATACGCGGCCCTCAAGTCGTAAGACAAGGGCCGGCCGTCGCTACGACGGAAGATCGATCTTTGACAAGTGAACAGTTGGGAATGCCATAAGAATGTGGCCGCATGGGCTGGTGCTCACATGCCAGTTTGTGCGGTTAAAAGAACCCAATGTCCGTCGTCTTCACATGGCGGGCATGCCCTTTCCCTTGTGACAACCAACCGCTTCGGCGGGGAAGTTGATTGAGGATTGGGCGACTCCCATCGGTTTGCCGCCGATGGAAAGTACAGCTGTTATCGAAAGATATGAGCTGTGCTGGACCGGTCTCGGGTAAAACCGAGATTTTATGGACCAACCTTCTATTCGAAGACAACCCCGCCTCGGCGGGACGTCAGAGATACTAAATTGAAGAGTTTGATCCTGGCTCAGATTGAACGCTGGCGGCATGGTTAAAACATGCAAGTCGAACGAGAAGCAGGCTTCGGCCTGTGGACAGTGGCGAAAGGGCGAGTAATGCGTTTCTAACGTGCCCAGAGGTCAGGGATAGCCCAGGGAAACTTGGAATAATACCTGATAACCCCGCGAAATCGTATGGTTTTGCGTGCAAAGGTTTACTGCCTCTGGATCGG
>JAJDCT010000350.1 GCA_029260695.1 Phycisphaeraceae bacterium | reverse complement strand
GTGGCGAAAGCCCACCTAAGTGCAGCCCCTTCTTCTCAAAATAACCCCCGATGCCCCACGCGGCAGCGGTCAACAGGGCAAACAGTTGTGGCTTCATACGGTCCTCCTTGGCGGGATATTCACGCGGTAGTCTACCCAATCAAAAAGCCCACGCACCGGATGTGCGTGGGCTTGGAAATAGTACGGTTTACCAGGCACCCGGGCCCCGGTGGATTACTTGATGAACAGCATCTCCTGATACGTCGGCAGCGGCCAAAGATCGTCGGCAACAATGCCTTCCAAAGCGTCCGCAGCGGCGCGGACAGCGAGCATCGCCGGCAGGATCACGTCGCAATAATGACGGGCCTCGGCCTTGAGATTCTTCGCGTGGTGATCCATCGCCTTCTCAAGCCCAGCGATCGAATCCTGCAGTTCAGTAACCAGCGAGGTGACCGTATCAAGGGTCCGTGTGTCAAAATCGTAGCCGTTGGCTTTGAGGTTGCTGCAGGTCGAGGCGAGCTCGTTCTGATAGCGGACCGCCGCGGGGAAGATCCGTGTCCTCGCCATTCGGGCAGTAAGGATCGCCTCCACATTGACCACCGCACAGTACTGCTCGAGGTAGATCTCCTGTCGGCTCGCCAGCTCTCGCTTGGACAGCACGTTGTACTTCTTGAACGCCGCCACAACCTCTGGGGTCGTGATAGCGGGCAGGGCATCAGGCGTTGTGCGGTTGTTGGAAAGCCCGCGTTTTTCAGCCTCTTTGTGCCATTCATCGGAGTAGCCGTCACCATTAAAGATGATCGCGCCATGCTCCTTGATGATCTTCTGAACCAGCTTCTGCACAGCGCCGTTGAGCTTCTTAGGATCGCCCTTGGTCGCCTTCTCCAACTCGGTGGCGGCGTAGTCCAGGCTCTCCGCCATGATCGTATTCAACGCGACCAAAGGCCCGGCGATGCTCTGGGCAGAACCCAACGCACGGAACTCAAACCGGTTGCCGGTGAAAGCAAACGGGCTGGTGCGGTTACGGTCCCCAGCGTCACGCGGCAGCGGCGGCAGCGTGTCCACGCCGATGTTCATCACGCCGCCTTTCTTGCTCCGCTTGGCGCTACCACCCTTGGCGATCTGCTCAAACACATCAGCAAGCTGGTCGCCCAGGAAGATCGAGATGATCGCAGGCGGCGCCTCGTTGGCGCCCAACCGGTGGTCGTTGCCCGCGTGAGCGATCACCGCACGCAGCAGGTGGTTGTACTTATGCACCGCACGGATCACCGCCGAGCAGAACACCAGGAACTGCGCGTTATCGTGAGGCGTATCACCGGGCTTAAGCAGGTTCCCCAGGTCGGCATTGCCCATCGACCAGTTCAAGTGCTTGCCCGACCCATTCACACCTGCGAACGGCTTTTCGTGCAGCAGGCACTCCATCCCGTACTTCTGCGCCACCCGCTTGAGGGTAATCATGACCAACTGCTGGTGGTCGGTAGCGACGTTGGCGTCTTCAAAGACAGGCGCAACCTCGTACTGGCCGGGGGCGACTTCGTTGTGCCGTGTCTTGATCGGGACGCCGAGTTTGTACAACTCGCGTTCGGTCTCAAGCATGTAGGCCAGCACACGCTCGGGGATCGCTCCGAAGTAGTGGTCGTCCATCTCCTGGCCCTTGGGTGGGGGGGCACCAAAGAGCGATCGGCCTGCGGTAAGCAAGTCGGGACGGGCAAAGTAGAAGTTGCGATCAATCAGGAAGTATTCCTGCTCCGCACCGGCGGTCGCCATGATGCGTGGCGTGTCTTCGTGCCCGAACAATTTAAGCACCCGCTGCGCCTGGCTGTTCAATGCCTGCATAGAGCGGAGTACGGGGGTCTTCTTATCCAACGCCTCGCCGGTCCAGGAGACGAACGCGGTGGGGATGCACAGCGTCGTGCCGTTGGGGTTGTCCATGACATACGCAGGACTGGTGACATCCCAGGCGGTGTACCCGCGTGCTTCAAAAGTGGCGCGGATCCCGCCGGACGGGAAACTCGATGCGTCGGGTTCGCCTTGGATAAGCTGTGCGCCGGAGAACTCGGTGATCGCACCGCCTTCGCCATCCGGGCTCAGGAACGAGTCGTGCTTCTCAGCGGTCAGGCCCGTCAACGGGTAGAAGACGTGAGCGTAGTGGGTCGCACCCTTGCTGATCGCCCAGTCGCGCATCGCGGCCGCGACGACGTCGGCGATCGACTCGTCCAGCTTCTCGCCCTGCTCCAAAGACCGGGCC
The DNA here is from genome assembly GCA_029260695.1 of Phycisphaeraceae bacterium. Taxonomy (GTDB): domain Bacteria; phylum Planctomycetota; class Phycisphaerae; order Phycisphaerales; family Phycisphaeraceae; genus JAJRRS01. Next base: position 1,288 of record JAJDCT010000350.1, on the reverse strand, counting down.
AGTTTCTTGTAGACATCCTTGGGCAGCTTTTCACGCATCACCCAGATGCCAAAGACATTGCTCCCGAACAGGTCGCGTGTCGGGGTCTCCGCAAAGTTAAGGGGTTCAGAGATCGGCTGATAGTTGGTCACGGCTGTGACCGCCCGTGTGCGTGCGTTGGTACCACTCATTGGCCGTCCGCTCCTGATTCCAAAAAAGAAAGAGATCTGTGTAACTGTTCGATGGCACGATAATCAGTGACAGCCAATGCCGTCCAACGACGCTCAGAACGAAATAGACCAACCGGACAACATTTGCCCTGCCACTCTGATTAATACTGTCACTTTAGCCAATGTCTAGTTGTGTTGCAAATGGCGGTCGCCAATGCGCAATTTAAGGGCGTTGGCGCATAGCGCCGCTCATAGACACCGCGTTGAAGCATATTTGTTCCGTAACAGTTGCTGCCAAAGGAGTTTAACGTAAATAGAGGCAAATATACCCTAAGATACTTCTATATAAGACTTTGCATTGACTATCGAGTTCGGTCTGTAGACAGGTCTTCGAAGTATGACCATGCAAGCGATCTTGTCTTTGCAGGCGCCCACCTCCCGGATGGTCCTGTTTTCGTGCTAAGATGTGGGGCTCACCAACAGGATCCCACACAGATGAATACCTCAAACACAGCCGGGAACGACCCCTTCAAGGCCCGCCAGACGCTGAGCACCCCACTTGGCGAGCGGACGATCTACCAACTCGACGCCCTGCGCGGGATCGGCGAGGTCGCCAATCTTCCTTACTCGATCAAGGTGCTGCTGGAAGCCTGCCTGCGTCACCACGACGGCTACATCGTCACCGATGAGCACGTGAAGGCCCTGGCTTCCTACGACGCGAAAAGCGTCGGCGAACAGGAGATCCCCTTCAATCCAGGCAGAGTCGTTCTGCAGGACTTCACCGGCGTCCCGGCTGTGGTGGACCTCGCGGCGATGCGTGCCGGGATCGTACGTATGACCGGCGACGTCGCCAACGCAACCAAAGTGATTCCGCTTGTGCCCTGCGACCTTGTGATCGACCACTCCGTGCAAGTCGATGCCTTTGCGTCCGGTGTCGCGCTCTCCATTAACAGCGAGAAAGAGTTCGAGCGCAACAACGAGCGCTACCAGTTCCTCAAGTGGGGCCAGCAGGCGTTCGACAACTTCCGCGTCGTCCCGCCCGCCACCGGGATCGTCCACCAGGTCAACCTCGAATATCTTGCCAAAGGCGTGTGGGATTCTAACGGTGTTCTCTACCCCGACTCACTGGTCGGCACCGA
>JAJDCT010000349.1 GCA_029260695.1 Phycisphaeraceae bacterium | reverse complement strand
CGTCCCATCTTCGGTTGTGGAAGCATGAGAGCATGGTGCCGGCCTTGTCAGCGGCGGCGATCATGGCGTCGGCTTCGTCGAGCGTGATGCAGAAAGGCTTCTCGGTCACGACGTGCTTGCCAGCCTTGCTGGCGGCGATGCTGATCTCGGCGTGGATGTTGTGCGGGAGGATCAGGACGATCAGGTCGACCTTATCGTCGGCGAGAAGGTCCTGGTACTTGGTGTAGGTTTTGATGTCGTCGCCGAGTTCGGTCTTGGCGTGCTTGGCGCGTTCGGGGTCGGTGTCGCAGACGGCGACGGTCTTGCAGCCTTGCTGGGCGTTGAGGGCTTCGGCGTGGAGTTTACCCATGCCAAACGCCCCGCCGTAGCCGATGATCCCGACGCCGATGTTTTTGTCGAAAGATTCGCCGCAGACATGGCGCAGCGCGCGTTCGGTCATGCGGAAGAGGTTGGGGTTATCCAACGCCTGAGCGCTGCCGCCCAACGCGAGGTAGGCGGTGTGGCCTTTGTCGGCCTTGCGTGTCAGGCCTATGGGCGTGTCCCGGCCGTCGATATGAGTGACGGCGAAGACCTGGGCGTCTTTGTCGGGTTCGATAGCGAGGAGGGTGTCGTGGATGGTGAAGTCGTCGCAGCGTACGGCTGCGGTGTGGCTGGCGTCGCGGGCTTGCTTCGTGAAGCGGACTTTGAAGTCGAAGGGGCAAGGCGAGGCGCTGGTGTTATGGACGCCGATGAGTTTACTGAGGGTCTCGCTGCCAGCCAGTGACGATGCGGCGTGGTGCAGTGCGACGAGTCCGCCGCCTGCCCGGATGAACTTGGCCAGGCCCTTGGCGTGTGCTTCCGGGAGCGGGTCGCATTGGCCGGTGATCGCGAGGACTGCGTGGAAGTCGCTTTCGGGGAGGTTGGCAAGCGCCGGTGCGCCGTTACTGGTGATGCTGACGACGCTGACGGAGAACCGGCCTGTGGCTTCGAGTTGCTGGACCCACTGGGTTGCCGCTGTTTCCTGGGGCCTGCCTGGACCTGGGCCCGTAAGAACAAGGATGTGGTGGGTCGTGCGGGCGGGCTCGGGCATCGTGACACTCCTGACTAGCTGGGCAACCTCTGTGGCAAGCCCGACATGATAAAGAATAAGCGGGCCGTCCGGGTTGGCCTGCGGATGCGTGGGTGGTTTTGGGGCCTCCACAACAACGCTGCGGGGATCCCACCGAAGCACCGCGGACGGTGGATCAGCGGGCTTTTGATGGGTTTTTCAAAGCAATACAGAGCGACCGAGGAGTCATCACGCGGACCGGCCGGGCATCTGGCGTTGGGCATGATGCTCGAAGGATGGGGAGATCTGGTGGATCACGCGCCGCAGGGATTCGGGGTCGAGCCTGGCCGAGGAAAGCCCCGCCTCTTCACATGATCGGGGCATGCCGTAGACGGCACAGGAGGCTTTGCTTTGTGTGAGGACGACGCCACCGGTCTGGACGATCTTGGTAGCGCCGGCGGTCCCGTCGTGGCCGATCCCGGTCATGACGATGCCCAGTACATGCGAGCGGTAGACCTGGGCGCAGGCATCGAACAACTCATCGACCGAAGGCTTATACAGCAGCTCGGTTGGCTGCTCACTGACTTGGATGGTAGGCCTTTGGCTACGGACTTTGATGACGCGCGTATGCATGTGCCCCGGGCCGATATAGACGGTACCGGGGAAGACGGGTTGGCCGTCCTCGGCCTCCACGACGGTGAGAGGCGATTGGCGGTCCATCGTCACGGCGAGGTCACGGGTGAACTTCGGCGGCAGGTGCTGCGCGATCAGGATGGGGACGGGCATATCTGCCGGTAGCCCGGCGATCATCTGTTGGACCAGGTTCGGCCCCCCGGTGCTCGACCCGATTGCCACGACTTTGAACCGGTTAGGCTCGTAGCTGGGGATGTCGTCTGGCATGGGTCTGGACCGGGGATAATCGGCTGTTAAACGGATAGTTGCTCTTAAGATCGGCGATTGAGGCTGGCGGGTCACGGTTGGATCGGCATTTATGATTGAAAGTGTCACTTCGCATGCCCCGTACTTGTCACAACTGTACCCGGGAAGTTATAGTTATCGGGTCATCGTGATCTGAGTTCGCGTCACGTCTGGAAGCCATTGGGCCAGCAGAATTCCATTCATCGTCCAAGATACGCATAAAACAGGCATTGTGATCGGCACGGGGCGGAGCGGAGAAAGTGTCGTACCTGCATGGCGGTGCAGGGTGATCTGTGTGGGGTTGACTTGAGGGGATCACACCCGGAAATAGACCCGCATTAACCCGGATAGACCCCGTCGGTTCCCGCAGACGCTCGGCCAGCCATCTCGGGGAACCCCCTAAGCTTGGAAGCCCAAAGCCATTGAATCTCACAGAGCGGTTTGAACTGTCCCTGGTCGCGGTGCGACACGGGTAGATGTATGGGGTGGGTATCCGTCCTATCATGGGGTTGATGACCTTCCAAGGCGAGAGATTATCCTGGGACTTGAGCCCCCTTGAGGCGCTGAGGCGTTGGCCCGTCGGCTTAGGTGTGCTGATGCTGCACTCGGGCCGACCCGATGCCAGGTGGTCGCGTTACACGGTGTTGACCGCTGCGACCGGGGCCTATCGTTTTGATGCAAGCGGTGACGGATCGGGCCAGAGTGTCTGGTTGGGCGATCCAGGCGACAGCCCTGTCGCGGGCGGCGATTGGTCGCACCGGCCGTTGCGCGATCTGGAACGGGTGTTTGCGGACCGTGATGCTTTGTGGGTGGGTTACCTGGGTTATGACCTGGGTCGGTTTATCGAGAAACTGCCCCGCGGTGCAGAAGATGACCGGGGCTGGCCGGTTGTTCAGTTGCACCGGTGCCCGGGGTGGCTGGTCCACGACAATCAAGCGGGGATCTGGAGCGCCTGCGGGACGTGGCGAGATGGCAATCACCCGGACCTGCCGGGATTGCCGGTTGGGAAACATCGATTTCATGCCGAGGAGCCAAAGCCGTTTGTCAGCAGAGCGGCACATGAGTTGGCGGTGGCGCGGGGGATCGAATACATCGCAGCGGGCGACGTGTTTCAGGTCAACCTGACGCAACGGTTCACAGCGGCTGCAGAGGGTGAGCCCCGGGCGCTCTACGAAGCGCTAGCGCAGGGTTCGCCGGCCTGGTATGGGGCGTATCTCGAACTGATGTCGGGTACAGACGACGCCGAAAGAGGCGAGCCAAAGCGCACCCTCGCCTGTACGTCGCCTGAGTTGTTTTTCAGCCTGGATGAAGACGGTAACGTCGTGACCCGGCCGATCAAGGGCACACGCCCCGCTTCCGCTGACCCATGTGTGTTGCTTGATAGCGATAAGGATGCGGCGGAGCTGACGATGATTGTTGATCTGCTACGCAATGATCTGGGACGGGTTTGCGCGTACGGTTCGGTACGTGTGCCCGAGGCCCGGGTCATTGAGACACACCCCACCGTTCACCACACCGCCGCGACTGTCACGGGGAAGCTGCATCCAAGCAAATCACTGATCGACCTGATCCGAGCATTGATGCCGGGCGGATCGATCACCGGCGCGCCGAAAGTCCGAGCGATGCAGATCATCGACGAGCTAGAACCGGTGAGGCGGGGCCCGTACACCGGCGCGATCGGGTACATCCATGGTGACACAGCGTGTTTCAACATCGCGATCCGTACGATGCTTATCGAGACGGATGGTGATGGCCGTGGC
>JAJDCT010000348.1 GCA_029260695.1 Phycisphaeraceae bacterium | reverse complement strand
TGTTGTGCGCCCATCGTCGCCCGGCGCAACGTGACCTGGTCCGGCTCAAGTGCCGCGACCGCATCGCCTGCCGATTGATCCAACGCCGATGCCTGGGTGATCTGTCGCTCAAGCAGCTTGCGGACCAACTCCGAAAGTTCCTGGAGCCTTCGTCGCAGGATCGCCTGCCGACGCTTTTCCTGGGTGCCCATCTCATCAAGCATCTTGTCAAGCGCATCCAGCGCCCGGTCCTGCTGCTGGCCCGACTGTGAAAGACGGTTCTGCTGCATCGATTCCGATGACTGCTGCATCGACTCTCCGAGACCCTGACGTTGACCGATTGCCGCGGCCTCTGCTAGCGCCTGCGCAGCGGCTTTGTCCTGGTCGCGCTCACCCTGACGCGATAACGCCTCCGCCGTCACCTGCATCTGACGTGTCAGTGCCTGCGCCTGCTCAGTCAACTCGTCCTGCCGCCGGCCCAACGCCTCCAGCCGTTGACGCTGCGCCTCATCGAGTTGATCCTTGTCCTGCCCGATCGTCTGAGGGAGCATCTCACGGGTATCGTTCGCCAGAGCTTGCTGCTGGGTCTTAAGTTGCTGGAGTTGGAGCTTGAGTGTCAGGACATCCTGACCCTGATCCAGCAACTCGGCCAACTCGGTCAGGGTCTGGCGCACAGCATCTTGATCCCCGTGTGCCTGTTGCTCAAGACGCTCGGCTTCGTCGGGTTGTTCATTATATTTTTCATCGGCCTCGCGCAGATTCGATGCTGCACCAGATGATGATTGGCGCGCTTGCTCAACCAGATCGTCCGCCTGTTGGATCACCTCGCCCATCGGTTCATCGACAAGACGGTTGCGGCTCATCCGGCTGCTAAGCCCGTCAAGCAACAACGCCTGTGCTTCCAGACGACGCGTGACCTGGTCCTGTTGCGGCAGTGTCACCGATGGGGGCTGCTCAGAGGCGATCCGCTGCTGTGTCTGTTCAAGCCGAACCGCCTGCTGGCGGAGCCCAGCCAGTTCTGTGCGTAGTTGCGCGACCAGCGTCGGCTCATCAATGATCCGCAGCGTCCTGGGTGTCGAGACAACCGGGTCATGCCGCTGCCCATCCAACTCATACACATCGTTTGCCACCGCGGTGAGTACGACGGTATCGCCGGGGCGCAACTCCCATTCCGACAGGTCCAGTCCAGCCTGCACGCTTAGGCTTGCCTGGCGGCCGCTGCGTTCGGCGAGCCTGGGCATGGCGGTTTCTATAGGATCCCCCCCGACACCGCGCCTGCCGGTAGAACCCATTAGCTCGATCCGTTCAAGCCCGACATCGTCCTGTGCGGCTGCACCCACGCTTACCACCGCTGAGGCCAGAACCGCCTCGTCGGCCGCGGGCTCGGTCATGGTTGCCGAAGGCAATCTGTCTTCGACCGCCTCGATCCGGTAATTACGCCGGGACAGGTTTGAAAGGCCGTGCCCGTCTGTGATATGGATCGGTGTCGTGAAATTCCGGGTAAGGAGAAAGTCAACCGACAGGCTATGTCCCATCGGTTGGCTTGATTCACCCGATTCGTGAAGATTAATGTGGTCTATGCCGAACACGTCGATCAATCCCGGCAGGACCGAGGGCAGGTCGGCCGGCGTCACCGAGACGGGTTTATTCAATCCTATCCGTAGCGTGACTCGTGACCCGACCAGCGCGGAGGCGGAGGCGACCGGGCTGCTTTGTTCATGTAACGCGACTTCTTGGCCCCCGGTCAAGCTGGCCGCGTAGACCGGGGGTTCTATCGTGGCATGGACCGCGACGATGGCCGGCCTGGCGACCAGATGGATCTTTGCTCTGGGCGTCTGTCCGTCACCCGCCTGGATGTAATAGCTAAGCGCAACCCGTCCGCCCGGCGTGTCGTTCACCGACCGGATTGCACCAGCAGGCACCTCGATCAATTGTTCATACGAAGCCGAAGTGATCGAATCGTCGTCTGTGGATTGTTGTGTCAACAAGGCCTGCTGCCACGGGTTGCCCTGATCCATGGCATCGGTAAATCGGTAGTGAACTTTCACACGCATCCCGGGCCGATAACCTCGGTGAATCGTTGCGACCAGTTTCACAGGGGTATCGACCGGGCAGACCATAAGCCCCGTGGTGTCTTCAATCGACACGGTCCGAGGCCACTGCGTCGGACCAAACGGAGCCAGCCAGCGCACCACAGCTGTACGGCTCATGACCGGCGCACTGATTATCACCGCACAAAGAATGATCAGCGACAGAGCCGCCATCGCCAATCGCTGTAGGGCTATGGAAGGATCGATCAGGCGGGACAACTGGAGATCTCCAACAAGCCCCTGGGCCTTGCGCACCGCCAATTCTGCCAACGCCGCGCCGTGTGTATTGTCATCCGATCCGTGAACCTTCAGGGCGTTGTCCGAGAACTCGACCGAGCTGGCCAACACCCCGGCGAGGTGCGGGTACATGCGCTCTGCACGCAACGCCAACTCGCTAAGGCTCGGGTTAAACCGCAAAGTATTGAGCATACGAGACGCCAGCCAATACACGCCCTCGACGCAAATAAGCAAGCCGAATAACAGACGCAACCAACCCGGAAGATTCAATGCCCAATCCAACGTACCCAGCAAGAACACCACCATGACCATCACCGAAGTAAATCTGAAGATATGGATCGCCCCCAACCAATACCGGGCCCGGCGTCGGACCTGCTTAAGTTGTCTGGACGCGTCTTGCATAGCCGATTCCAAATACCAAAAACGTCAGCCAGTCACGGACACCGAGTAAGTCTATACCTCTACGCCAGCCGGATCGCCCGACGGAGCACCCATTCAAACGAAAACAGTACGATCAGAACAATCAGCGACAACGCGGAATCCCACAACGGCTCACGGATATCGGTCGGGGTGATCCGCGAGCGGTTGGGCACCAAACTTACCAACCGATCCAACTCGTTAAGCGGCACGACCGCTCCCGATGTCTGGTCCGCCAACACCGTTAGCCTCGCGTGGTCGCTGCGGGGATTTAACATCTCATCATCCGACGCAGTCACGCGTACCGTTTGCACAAGCCCAAACTCGATCAGCGCCGGGTCCGTCACCGTCAGGACCAGTGTCCCCGCCACCATTGGCCGCCAGAGTGCCCGGTAGCCAACACGCTTAGACGCGCCGGGTGAAGCAACCTCAGTATCAACCACCGGCAGCAGTTCCAGGCTATCGACGAGCGGCCCCGTCGGGTCCGACGCCCGCCTGACGCTGACGCCAACCCGTGGCAACCCCCGGTTGATCAATAACGGGTCATTCAATTCCAACTCGATCACAACCGGTTGCTGAACCGACACCGCCCTGCTTGAAACGTTAAACCGGGCCTGGCCCGTGTCCGCCTGAATACGCGACCGGCCAAGCATCCGTATCAACTGCACCCAGTATTGTTCGAAATACCACTCGCCCCGCCCGTAACGCCATCGCCAAGCCTCATCAGTCCCGACATAGAGGGACTGGCCGGCTCCGTACCGCAACCTGACCAGCACCGGCGTTGACTCACCGCCGACTTCCATCTGTATCGCATCGGCAATCACCTCCGCGGTCGGCTTAAGCGCGCCAAGGTCCTGCACCCAACGCAACGGCGGCAGGTCGCTCGGCCAGCCCTCTGCTTGTGTCGAACCGGGGCCAATCCCTCTAACCCGCATCACGTTCAAAGAACGCGCTAATGCCGTGGGTTCGAGCTTGAACAGATCAGCCCCCGTGCCCGCACGCAACACATCTGTGGGCCTGAGCATGGGCAGCAGGTCCGCCAAGAGTGTTCCCGCATACGACCGTGGCGTGTGAAAATCACCGCCTATCCAGATCAACCCCGCCCCACCGGCCGAGATGTGGTCACGTAAAGCGGTGAGCTGACCGGTATTGAAAAAACCCGACGGGACATCACCCAGGATCACCACGTCGTAAGCGTCCATCTCCTGCGCGTCAGCAGGCGGGCGGGTGATCGGGACGTCGCCTTCCTGCGCAAAAGACCGGTCGGCACTGAGTAGGTAAGTACTCGAACTGATCGACTTCTCTCGGATCAAGAGGTTCTTGAGATACCGAAACTCCCAGCGCGGGTAACCTTCGATATAAAGCACGCGGATCGGCCGATCTATCACCTCGACCTCGACCGTGCGTGTGTTGTTCTCGGTAACCAACTCACGCAAGGGAGTCTTGCCGGCTGGGGGTTTGTGTGTGACGCGTACCTGCCAACTGACCAAACCGACCGTGGAAGATGTGCCGGCAAGTCTTAGTGGTTGGCCCGGCTGGGACTGGTCCAGTGTCTGTTCATCCAGCACCCGCCCGTCGGCCTGGTCGATCAGAGCGACGCTGATATATCTGGGGTCGATCGGTTCACCGCCGAGTTGGTCAACCGTCACCGCCACGGGGGCCGAATCATTTATGAAGGTACGCTGCGGCCCGTCGGCCTGCCCGATCGCCAGATCAAGCGGTGGTCTGGCAGCACCCACGGGCACGGCAAACACCGCCACACCTTGCTGCTGCAGACGCTGCGCAAGCGAGGGCCCGGTGTCCTGGGGTGTCTGACCGTCTGTCATCAGCACGACACCACTAACCGGTTTGCCAGAAGGCAGACGCAACGACTGTTCGATCGCCGTCCGGATCAACGTGGCCTGGGCCTGGGGTGCTTCCAAACCCGGCGCGGCCCACGGCGAACCAATCGAGTATGCCGAAGCGCCGAAACCCAGCCAGACCACCCGCCTATCCTTACCCAACCCCGTTTCAGAAAAGACCTCGGCCTGATCTTCCAGCGCATCACGCACGCTCTGGTCACGGCTTATCGGCTCGCCTGTCACCGCGTCGGTCACATCTTGCACACGCATCGAAGCGCTGCGATCAATCAGCACCATCAGCCAGTCCCGCTCGATCGATTCCTGAGGCAACACAAGCGTCGGGCCGGCGAGCAGAACCAAAATCGTCACTAGCGCCGTCGCGCGCACCACCGCAAGCAACACACGCAGCGACCTGGAGCCCAATAAGCGGCGGTAACTCCACCCCGCAAAAAGCAAGGCCACGACACCTATCACCGCCCACAACCACGCAGGCAGGACATACTCAAAACCCAGGCCGGCCGACGGGTCCGACCAACTCAGTTCACGCAGACCAAGCAGCCTGTCCAGAAGTGTTCCGCCTTGTTGCGCAAGCGTGATCGCCGCGGTCCCATTCATTACGCGGCCCTCCCCCGCCCGCTGTCCGCAGACTTATCACCGCTGCGCAGCTGGATCGCGGCACGCCAAAGCCGACCCGTCAAAGATCGCCCGGGCCCGGCGTTGGCATGACTGAAGTACCTCGATACCACCGTCTCTAGCGCAACCAAACCCAACACAACCCAAAGCAGAGCCCAGCCGATGTCGGCTACCTCGCTGGACCTGTGCAGAGAAGACCCGGGGTTGTCATCATCCAGCCAGCGCCACTCACCCAGGCCGTCCAGCCAATGCATCAACGCTTCCTCGTCGATCTGACGGGTATCTCCTGCGCGCGGGTCTGCGTCGACAATCAACCTGCGTGGCCCGACATCCAGGACCGCCTGATACACGCCGGGTATCACCATAGGCCGGACCAGCTGCACACCCGCCTGGCCCGAAGTCCATGCCGGGCGGTCCGACTCGATATCACCCTGCACCGAAATCAAGTCTCCGCTGGCTTCAAGCCTGTCCAGCGCAGACAAGCCAACCCACGCAGGTCCTAGCGCAGGCCGATCCCCCGCCACCGCCTGCACGATGCCCGGCCTGTCACGCAGACCCAACACCCCGCGCAACGTCTCGTGAATCAACGGAACAAACAACGGCTTGGTCGGCAGGTTTGTCCACCGGGTATCAACCGCAGTGGATAACAACATCAACGAACCACGACCCACCGAATGATGTGCCAGCACAGCTTCCGCCCCGGTCTTCCCCGCATCCACTGCGTCTGCCTGCATCGTTTGAGATAGCGATACCCAGGCGTCGGCCCCATCCGTGTTCAATGGGAGTCGGCGGTGAATCCGTACCGGGCGGATCAACGCCTGCCAATCCGCAGCTAAACGTTCCAATGACTCCACACTTAACGGCTCACTGGAAAGACCCCATCCTCCAGCAGATGATCCGTCTGTATCCTCCGCGTCCAACGGCTCCAGACCAATCTGCCAGCCTAAGTCAAACGACTCGAGCATCGCGCTCACCCAGGGGGCCGATCCGTCGTTTGCAGGTGTGAAAACCCAGACCAATCCGCCGGACTCCGCGAACGACGCCAACCCGTGCCAGACCGGAATAAACAGACGATCGGGGCGCATCAGCATCACCGCATCAAATGATTCTAGCGATGATGGGTCATTCAATTCCGCCGCGGTGACCGCTTTCACCTCGACGGCCCCGACCTGACCCATACCCTGTGGACTAAGCGCCAAGGTTACCCACTGCCCGGGCGTCAAGCCTTCACCAACGCCAACCGAAATGCCAACCGGCTCGTCCACCACCGCCACACGCAGCCGTCGGCGTAGCTCAACCGCGGCGTGGGCCTGGTTGTCGGGGCTCAACCGATCCTTCGTAGAGTCCAGTTGCGCCCGGATCGTCAAGACTTCGCCCACTTGTGTTTCCAGCCTCGACAACACGGCATCCACCGGGAGGTCGACGCTCACCGCCGCGACGCTCTGCCCCGCCAGGAAGTTGACCCGACGCCGAAGAGACGACAGGCTGCGCCCTTCCACATCAATTAACGCTACAGCCAGAGACACCGAAGCCTCGGGCAGCGCCTCGGAGTAACGTGCAACCTGGACCTCAGCCGCGATCCGTCCGCCAGTCAACCCGTCGATCCAAACCACCCGACGCCGGGGCTTAACCGACAACACCTGGGTATTATCAAGACCGGAAAGCGGACGAGAGACGATCAGGGTGCCCGACCCTCCGGTGGCCTGTGAAGCCGACCCGGCCGGCTGCTCGACGTACTGCGCGGACCTTGTGAAATCGCCAAGCAGAACCGTAACCGATCCGTCGGGTCCGCTCTGGCTTGCATCGATCCGATCTGAAATCTGTTCCAACGCCGCGGGCAGGTCCGGGCGGCTGTACCCCGGGCGCATCTGTTCAAGTGCCGCACTCAGAGCAGCACTGTCGGACGTGGGCTCCGCGATCACTGGGCCGGCAGGCCGACCCGCCCGCCAGATCGTCGCACGATCCCCGGCCTCAAGCGAACCGACCACCGCCTGAGCCTGGTCAATCAAGCGGTCAAACCGCGTGACACCCGGACTATCCAAGACACGCGTAGACATCGCATCATCGATCACAAGATGGACAACCCGGCCCTGGTTATCCAGCCCCCCCAACCACTGCCCGAGCACCCCGATTAGTAGTGGCCTCGCCAACGCCAGGCCCAGTATTAATATAATCAGACACCGCAGCAACAGCAGCAACCACTGCTCGAATCGCATCCGCCGTTTCTGCTTGCGGTAGGCTTCAATTAAAAACCGCATCGCGCCCCAAGGCTCGGGCTTACGGCGCCACCGCGACAGCAGGTGGATCGCCACCGGGACCGACACCAGCGCAACCCCGGCCCAGGCCAGCGCGGGGGCGACGAAAGGCGTCAGGGCTTGGGCGATCAGGGTGGGCATGGGTCAGTAACAGAAAACGGTTCGTTGAATTTTGCACGGCAACCAAACCACTTTATCTCGCAGAGGGTTAGATATTCGGCGCATCACTTCTTCCCGATCGAGGAACTGCGTTGGGCCATGAAGTGGCTCAACGCCGGGCCTAAGGGCTCTTGGGTGTTCAGCAGCGCGTAGTCAAACCGGAACCGCCGAGCGATCTGCTCGACCTGATCAAGGTGTTCTCGTATCGCCTCTAAGTACGACGTTCGCAGCGCCTGGGGGTCCAGGTTGATCCGCCCCTCCGCCTCGAGCCCAAGGAACTGCGACGGGGCCCGGAAAGGAAAATCCAACTCCGCAGGGTCCAGCGCCTGAAGCACGATCACGTCGTGACGACGGAACTTAAGCTGCGCCAAACCGCGCTCGATGACCTGTATGTCGTCAAACAGATCGCTGATCAACACAACCAGCGACCGGCGGTTCAACCGGGCCACCGCCTGGTCGAACATCCGCCCCAGGTCTGTCCGGCCCGGGGGCGGGATCGGATCACCATCGTTAGACGACGCCCCCGGCTCGCTGACCTCAAACGATTCGGCCGATGACAACACCTCGACGATCGTACGCCAATGGTCGTGCGCATTGGATAAGCGCGTCGCCGTCTTGACTTCATCCGAGAACAACACCACCGAAGCGCGGTCCTGCTGCCGAAGCGCCACATGACACATCGCCGCCGCCAGACTCGCCGCGTGGTCGTACTTCGTCCAGCTCAACCCGGACCCGACGCGCATCGAACCTGTGGCGACCTGACCACGTGTTGAGCCGTAACGCATCGAACCCGACGCATCGACGAGGACGACCAGGTCGAGGTTGGTTTCTTTCTGGTACTGCTTGAGGTAGAGCTTGTCGGTCTTGCCGTAGACCTTCCAATCCAGGAACCGTGTGTCGTCGCCGGGGGTGTACTGGCGGTGCTGCGCGAACTCGACGCTGACACCCTCCATCGGCGAGCGGTGCATCCCGGTCATCATCCCCTCAACGATCATCCGCGCCCGAAGATCAATCGGCCCAATCGCGGCCAGCGTGCGCGGGTCCAGGTAGTTAGGGGTGTCGGTTGGCGGCATGGAATACGGCGGGTCTAAGTGGATCAATTCGCGGCGTTAAACTTCATCCCCGCGCAGCACCTGCTGGGCCTGCGGGTCGCTCGCCCCGCCGATGTCGGTGACCTCGATTAACTGCTCAATCAGGTCGTCGGGGGTGACGTTGTCGGCCTCGGCATTAAAGTTCAGGATCAGCCGGTGACGCAGCACCGGAGCGGCGACGGCACCGATGTCGTCGGGGGTCGCGTGGGTTCGGCCATCCAGGATCGCCCGGACCTTGGCGCCCAGGATCAGGTGCTGGCTGGCGCGTGGGCCGGCCCCCCAGTTCAAATACTGCTGTAGGAAGTCGGGGCGGTGGTCGTCTTGGCCTTGCTTGGGTCGGCGTGTCGCGCGGACCAGATGCAGCGCGTAACGCACGACGTGGTCGGCGATCGGTACGTCACGGACCAGGCCCTGGATCTGCTCGATCTTCTGGGCATCGAGCACCGGTTCCAACTCGGTTTTGTGTCGGCCGGTCGTGCGCTTAACGATCTCAAGTTCGTGATCTTCGGTCGGATACCCGACGTGAATCATGAACATAAACCGATCAAGCTGGGCCTCGGGCAGGGGGTAGGTCCCCTCCTGCTCGATCGGGTTCTGTGTTGCCAGGACGAAAAACGGCTGGGGGATGTCGTGGCGGATACCGCCGGCGGTGACGTGGTTCTCCTGCATCGCTTCCAAGAGCGCGGCCTGGGTCTTGGGCGGTGTGCGGTTGATCTCGTCGGCCAGCAGAACATTGGCAAAGACCGGCCCCTTCACGAAACGCAGCTCGCGTCGACCGGTGTCCCGGTTCTCTTCGATCACCTCCGTCCCGGTGATGTCCGACGGCATCAGGTCGGGGGTGAACTGGATCCGGTTGAACGCTAGGTTCAGTGTCTTGGCGACGGTCGAGACCAGCAGCGTTTTAGCGAGCCCGGGTACGCCGACCAGCAGCGCGTGGCCGCGGGTGAACAGGCACATGAAGACCTGCTCGACAACCTCATCCTGGCCGACCACGGCCTTGGCGACCTGCTCTCGCAGCTTGGCCGAGGCGTCGCGGACCTGGTCGATCAGCTCCTGGCTCGAAGGATTTTCTGAACGGTCATCGTTTGGCATGGGCCCTCCTGGCCGGGATTGAGTGACTGCCAAGTATACCCCCGCCATCCTCCGGGCGTTCGGCCAAATACGGTGCTGGGAGGCTTATCGTGGCTTAGAATGACGCCGATGCCCGAATTGCCCGAAGTTGAAAACGTGTGCCGGGGACTCGTTAATACAGTGGTCGGCCAACTGATCACGCGTGTCTCGATCCGCCGGCGGGACATCGTGTGCGGACTCAAAAGACCGGCCGACATGCTCAGTGGTTGCACAGCCGCCCGGATCGACCGGTTGGGGAAACAGATCGCACTGGTCGGCCAGACAGCAAACCACGAAAAGGCCCCAGACCTGCGGGCTTGCATCTGTATCCACCTGGGGATGACCGGGTCACTGCGGTTTTATCCTCAAGGTGAGCCCTTCAAGCCGGACACCCACACCCATGTGGTCTGGCATATGAGCGGCGGTGGGCGGCTGGCGTTTAGGGATCCGAGGCGTTTCGGCGGGCTGTGGACGTTTGATTCCGTCACAGCACTCAACGAAACTCGGTGGTCCAAGCTGGGCGAAGATGCACTAAAGATCACCCCAACTGCTCTTCACAAAAAACTCCAACAGACCCGTCGGCCGATCAAGTCGGCCCTGCTCGACCAGGCCACGGTCGCGGGGCTCGGTAATATCTACGTCGATGAGCTGTTGTTTGGTTGTAGGCTGCACCCGCTGCGTGCCGGCTGTGATGTGAGCCGGGAGGAAACCCAACGGCTGGTGCGGAAGATGCGGGCCCTGCTGACCAAGGCGATCCGCCTGGGAGGATCGACCCTCCGGGACTACGTCGACACTACGGGCCGATCTGGCGGCTTCCAGCACCTGCACCAGGTCTACGGCCGATCGGGACAGGCATGCCCACGCTGCCGGTCCCTGTTGGCTTGTACGACCGTGTCCGGCCGAACCACGGTGTGCTGTGAAAGCTGTCAATCCTGACAGGCATCTCGTTTGGTCCCGGTGATCGGGGATTACTAACAGAGATAGATAGTATTCTTCTTCTTAGTAGATAAGCCCGTCGGTTACGGGGGTAAAGCGAGTTAAAATAGGCATAAAACACTATGATAATAAGACTTAAAACCAGCCACAACGCCTTAGTATCCTGTCGGCATCGTTTGGCGGGAAGATGTCAGGATTACGACAACTGTCGGAAAAAGGCATATCCGCTTGTTCGTTGATACCGGGACGTCATTCTGGCTCGTGGTTGTGAGTCAGTCGTTGATGTGCACCAAGCGCTGGTTCACAGGTTATTCACAGAGATGCCGACAACAACGGATCAGAATTCACTCACCAAGTCCAAGTTAATTGTAAGCCTGCTTAGCCGCGATATCAGCTGATGGGCGTGCTTGTGTCCTGGCTGATCTGCTCGTCGAGGTGTTGGACTTGCTTGGCGTACTGGGGGTCTTTTTTGGATTTGGCATCCACGGTGCGGATCGAGTGCATGACGGTGGTGTGGTCACGCCCGCCGAAGTACCCGCCGATCTCTTCGAGGCTGAACCGTGTGCGCTTCCGGGCCAACCACATGCATACCTGTCGCGGTTCAGTGACGGATTTGTGTCGTCGGCGTGATTGCAGGTCACTGAGCTTGACGCCGTAGTACTCGGTGACAGCGTCGATGATGTGTTGAAGAGTGACCTGGCTGAGTTTGGAGCCGGCGACAGGCTCGCGCAGGGCCTCCTGGACCAGTTTTAGGTCGATCGGACGGCCCTGGAGGTTGGCGTGGCCCTGGATGGTGACCACCGCACCTTCCAACTCCCGTGCGTTGGAGTCGATCTTGGTCGCCAGGTACGCGATAACCTCGTCGGGGACTTCCATCGTGCGCAGGTCGCTCTTGGCCTTGAGTATCGCCACGCGGGTCTCGTACCCGGGTTTGGTGACCTCAGCAGTCAGGCCCCACTGGAATCGGCTGACCAGCCGGTCTTCCAAATCACCGATCTCGTTGGGGGCCGCATCGGAAGACAGCACGATCTGACGGTTGGATTGGTACAGGTCGTTGAAGGTGTGAAAAAACTCTTCCTGGGAGCGGTCTCGGTTCGCCAGGAAGTGGATATCGTCGATGACCAGCACGTCTACATGCCGGTAGCGGTGGCGGAACTCATTCATCTGCCCGGACTGGACGCACTGGATGAACTGATTCATGAACGCGTCGCAGGAGACGTAGAGGATCTCTTTGTCCGGTGCGTTGTTCAGGATGCCCTGACAGATCGCTTGGAGTAGGTGTGTCTTGCCCAGCCCGACCCCGCCGTGGATGAACAGTGGGTTGTAGGTGGTACCAGGCTGATTCGCGACGGCCACACTGGCGGCGTAGGCGAGCTGGTTGTTGGGCCCGGAGACGAAGTTGTCGAAGCTGTAGTCCGGGCTCAGGACCATCTGGTCGTCGTCGAAGTCCGAAGGCGAGGCAGCGCGTTTGCGCCGAGACGGGACGGTCGCGGTGATTGTCACCTCAGGCTGGAGCTTGGGTTCCCCCGCTATAGGCTTGGCGGCCACGGAGCCCCCACTGACAAACCGGACGCCGATCAGGGCACCGGTGGCACTCTGAGCGGCCTCATTAAACTGGTCTAAACACTTACTTTGCAGGTATTTCTCCTGCACACTGTTGTCCGTCGCCACGCGCAGCAGACCACCCTTGAGGTCAACCGGCTCCAGCTCCTCAAACCACTGTCGGCAGATTGAGCTGTGCCGCTTGCGCAGGTACGTCATAATGTCGCGCCACAGCGCGGGATCAATATTCGGCATCTTGTAAAACTAACTTCTCACCAACGACCGCCCGAACTATCTGCGGAAAGGTTGTCCGGGTCGCCCACCGGGACGTCATGATCGGATCGGTTTTATCCAACGGTTATCCACAAGCCTCACACTAAGGAACGTCGGCGTTTCTGTCAACGATGAATCCGCGGATCGGTTATCTAAGTTAAGCACACACCGCCGACCCGCCGATGGATATCATCAGGCGATATTGATATGACCACACCTGCGATCATTATTTACGACGATGGGCACGGCCGGTTTGGCCCACTGACTAGCCTGCGGGCTGTGTTTGACGTCAGGACCGGAGCGCTACAAACACATGTCCGTATTGCGAAAGCTCTGAACATGCCCGTGGCGGCATTTTGGGCCCCGGACAGGCTGGCCGAGGTTGTCAGCCAAAATCATCCTGACTCCCTGGGCAAGCTTGAGTCGGCCAGGGACGGCGTGTGTCTGCTGGTGAACGGGCGTTGGGCCGGGGTCAGGTTTGCCCAACAGATCAACGGGTTGGACTTGGGCCAGGCCGTGGTACAGAGTGATGGCCAGATTCTTGCCGCGTATCTTGATCAGCGAGATGTCGGTGAGTTTATCCGTAGCGGGTGCCTGCAACTGCCAGATAAGACCCGCACGGTCCGTATCCAGGATCGAGTACTGATTGAACGGCCGTGGCACGTTCTCAATGAATTGTCTACCAATCTCCTCGCCGATCTTTCAACCAGTGATGTGCCTGTGTTCCAGTCGAGCGATCATCCCGGCGTTATCACGTTTGGCGATCACCCTATACGCGTCGGTCAAGGTGCTCGGATCATGTCCTCGGCGGTGATCGACGCGGAGTACGGCCCGGTGGTCGTCGAGTCGGGCGCGGTGGTCAACCCCCTGGTGGTGCTTCAGGGTCCGTGCTACGTCGGCCGTGATTCGGTGCTCGTCTCCCACGCCAGCATCCGGCGGTACACCGTGATCGGCCCAAGCTGCAAGATCGGCGGGGAGGTCGCGGCCAGTATTATCCATAGCCACACCAATAAAGCCCACGCCGGATACCTCGGGGACAGCCTCGTGGGGTCATGGGTCAACCTCGGAGCCGACACCAACGTTTCGAACCTTAAAAACACCTACAACCCTGTCCGTGTTCAACTCGATCAAGACACCGATGCAGAAGACACCGGCCGAACATTTCATGGGGCAATCATCGGTGAATACGTCCGCACAGCGATCGGGACCAGGCTGTCCACCGGCACAGTTATCCACCCCGGCTGCATGTTTGCGGTCACAGGCTGGGCACCCAAATTCGCTACGCCTCTAGGGTTCTACACCGACGCGGGGCGACAGCCTTACGACACGGATAAATTTATCGCCACGCTACGCTCAATGATGTCCCGTCGTGATACGCGCCTGACTCTGGCAGAAGAAACCCTGATCCGGTCACTGGTAATCGACAAATAAAGGCTCTCTAGCGGTGGCTATTGATCCGATTGCCGGCGGGTTCAAGTTTAGGCTACCTGAGTGTTTTTACCGGGGTCGGACGTGCCGTCGTAAGTAAATTGACCGGTAACTTGATAGATGTTGCCGATGAGAGTGAAGCATCGTCGAACATTCATCGGTATGTAACAAGCGCGACCGAGTAATTCTTCGAAACTGACAAAGACCGTATCGTCGCCTTCACCGTTGCAATTGATAGCCTGCTCGACTAGGCAACAGATCCCTCCCATCGATAGATCGACTGCCCATGCCTCGCAGATAGGTTGGTATTGATCGGTACCCACTTGGTTACAAAGGTGAACTTTGACATTAAATGGGTGTCGGTTGTGGCGTCGTCGTTCACTTCGGACCTGTTCGCGCTTTTCTAAGCCGAGGACCAGCTTGCGGATTGCCCGGCGAAACGGGTCGTTTGGCCTTGTCTGTGGTTGAGACATACGTCCCCCTCAATTTTGGTGATCTGGCGTAAACGGCTCACCACTCCCAGAACAGATACGAGGGATGGAGTGAACTGTTACGATTGATCTTCGGTGCCTCACGTAGCACAAGATCAGATCATAAACCGCC
>JAJDCT010000347.1 GCA_029260695.1 Phycisphaeraceae bacterium | reverse complement strand
CCACATTTCGTATCCGGTCCCGGTTCGGAGCGGGTCTATCTTGACTCGGCCGTCGTTGTCGGTCTCGAATTTCAGATCGAGGTCCGTATCAGAACTATACATCTTGCCTTTGATCCTGACCGGGTGGCCCGCGAGCGGGTTGTTTTGTGCATCAAGCAACGTGATTGTAAGCGAGCCCCATTCCAGGGGGGCCGGCGGTGCGACGACACGGGTCTGTGCCGCTTTCATTTCTTCTCTCATGGCTTGTATGAGTTCGATCTGGATCATCACCACGAACGCGCAGAATAGAATGACCACGACCACAACGACACTTCCGAGGCTCCAGAGGATCCGGCCTTTCATGATTCGCTCCTTCATCGCGTCCCACCAGAGTTGGCGGGCGATTTTGGGGATGTCGCCGAAACGTTGGATGGCGGATCGGCGAGCTTCGACCTCGTCCTTGCCACACAACAACTCACGTTGCACAGCACAATCCAAATGGTCGTTCAACTCGTCGATGATGTCGCTGCGCAGCTCGGCCGGCTCGTCGTCGCGCGGCGGGGGGAGGCTGTCGGAAATCGAGTCAGGCCCACTCATGTCGCTGCCCTCAGCACACTTTCGACGCCCTTGGAAAACCGAGACCAATCCTCGCGCTTCTTCTCAAGCGCCTTGCGCCCGGCGGGGGTGAGCTTGTAGTACTTTCGCCGCCGGCCCTCGTCCGACTCGCTCCAGGTAGCGCTCAGCAGCTTCTGACGCTCCATCCGGTGCAGCGCGGGGTACAGGCTGCCTTCCTTAAGCTCGAAGTACCCGTCCGACCGGCTCATGACCGCCTGAGCGATCACATACCCATACGTCGGCCCGTCAGAGACGACATCGAGGATCAGCATCTCCACCGTCCCCCATAGCAATCTGGAATCCATGATCCGCTCCATACCTTGAGGGTCTATGTAATAGCCTAGAGCCTCTAGGTATACGTGTCAAGAGATCTTTTGCCTTCGAACGAAAATAAAAAAAGCCCCGCCATCTTGGCGGGGACCAGCATCAAAAAACCCCGCCAATCCATGACGGGGCTCGTTCCAAGTTTAGAAAGTATACGTCCGCTTACGCCGCCTTCATCCCGCTGTGATTCAGGTAGATGTTCAGGCGTTGGCGGTCGATGTCGTGGTTGAAGCTGGTGAAGGTCATCCCCATGCGTGTCGGGCCGACCTCTTCGTCGTCGTGCATCCGGACGATCCGCCCGGTGGCGTGGAAGGTGACCTGGTGTGTGCCCGGGAGCATGCCGCGGACCTCGACCTCGGTGCCCGCGGGGAGTGGGGCGTCCAGCTCGAACCGCATCCCGGAGCTGCTGATGTCGTAGATGTGCCCGGTCCAACGGTAACGCTGATCGCCAACATGTCGGACCCGCAGGAGGGTGTACATCGCTGGGAGCCGTAGCCGGGGGTTGCTTCGGGTTTCAGCGTCGTGGTCTGCGGGGTCGGGCATCGGTTGCTCCCTGGATTTTGGTTGTCTTTGTGTAGGGTTGACATCGGCTAGTCCGGGGGCGCGGTTTAGGCGTTGTCGGGGGGTTACAGCGGATAAGTTGGGATTGCTGCAGCGCCGGCCCGGGGGTGGCCGATAACACCGTTATGCCCCGAGTCAGACCTACCACGCCCGTTTCCATCGACCTGCAACACCTAAACCCCTCGTCGCCATCGACTGGGGGCGGCCTCGCAGACACCCGCGTCTTGCTGGTCGGAACCGGGCGGAGCACGGCCCAGCTTTATCACACCCTCGCCGTGCTTCAGCCCAAGCCCCATGTGGTCGGTAGTGTACTGATTGATCCATCTGCCCAGGATGCCGGGAGTGCTTCGCAACACTGCAGGGTACTTGGCGGCATCGACCACCTGACCGACATCTGTCAAACCTCAAAGATCGACCTGGTGTTACTAAGCATGCCCGCGGCGATGCCCAAACGGACAGCCGTCGTGGTGGACGTGCTTTCACAGATGGACATCACATGGCGCTTCATGCCGACACTTGAAGATCAACTCGCGGGCTTGACCCCGTCAGCCTCGCTCGACACCGACACCGGTTCAAGTAACACGCACAAGCAGACGCTGCGTGATCACGGCTGCCACGTCGATCTCGCTCAACTCATCGACCGCCAGCCCAGGCCGTTGGACGAGGCGCCGATCCGCGACTGCCTGGCGGGGAAGGTCGTGCTCATCACCGGGGCCGGCGGGTCGATCGGGTCGGAGCTTGCCCAGATCGTCTGCCGATTCAACCCCGCCAAGCTGGTCCTGGTCGAACGCGCAGAGAACGCGCTCTTCCAGATCGACCGCGAGATCGCACGCAGCTTCCCGGATCAGGACCGCCACGCCGAGCTGCACGACGTCACCCACGCGCCGCGTACCCTCGACCTTGTCGACCGCCATCAGCCCCACGTCATCTTCCACGCCGCCGCCCACAAGCACGTCCCCATGATGGAGGACCACCCGGCCGCCGCCATCGAAAACAACTTCTACGGCACACGCGCAATAGCCGACGCCGCACACACCTGCGGTGTACGCCGCTTCGTGATGATCTCCACCGACAAGGCCGTCAACCCTTCGTCCGTGATGGGCGCGAGCAAACGCCTCGCCGAACTCTACATCCAGCACGAGAACAAGCTCAGCCCAACGATCTACTCCATGGTCCGCTTCGGCAACGTCCTGGGCTCCGCCTGCAGCGTACTGCCCATCTGGTCTAAGCAGATCGCCCAAGGCGGACCCGTCACCGTCACCCACCCGGATATGACCCGCTACTTCATGACCATCCCCGAGGCCGCGGGCCTGGTATTGCAGGCCGGTGCCTACGCCAAGGGCGGCGAAGTGTTCCTCCTGGATATGGGTGAGCCGGTCAACGTCATGAAACTCGCCGAGCGCTACATCAAACAGCACGGCCTCGTGCCCGACGAAGACATCCACATCGCCATCACCGGCGTCCGGCCCGGCGAAAAAATGTTCGAGGTCCTCGCCTACGACGGCGAAGACATGACCCCCACACCGCACCCTTCCATCCGCATCTGGGAATCCACACCCCCCGGCAGCGCCCGCCTCCAACAGATCGCACTCACCTTCGACCGCCTACGCGAAAAAAACGGCGGCCATCAACACGCCTGGCGCGGCATCGGCAAAGACACCATCCTAAACGCACTGCGTAACGCACTGCCGGAGATGGTCGAGTCCGCGGCGGGGTGAGTGGGTTTGACTTTGACTGGATATCACCCCAACATTCAATAGTCATAGATTACGGAATGTGTATTTTCTGATCCGCAGGGGAAGCACAATGTCGAGTGATATAGCGTATCGCGATTCATTTGTATGGATTGCCAACCGTCAACTTAGCATGTTGGTCGAACTTGCATTGCAGATTGCGAATGATCATGCATCGAGCGATGTTGAGCGATCCATGATCGAATCGCTATCCAATTGGTGGAAGCACGAGGCTTTTCCTGGTACGACATTTGACCTTGAAGAGCGGTTTCCCACGATAGACGAGAGGAAATTCTGGGCCCGCTGTTTCTCTGACATTGGATACCGGGTGTTTCGTCGTGAGATTGGCGATCAGGAGAATAGGAATACAGCTTGGCAAACGCGGACAATTGGTGATTCATATATTATTGCACGGATGCTGATACGGTCGGTTCAAGAGGTAGAGACGGGTTGGCACCCAAATACCGAGGAGTCTGCCGAGGCCGCTGAACTGATGGCCAAGCTGAATCTTAAGATCTAGTGGGTGAAGCGGTCTAACTTCCTTTTCCGAACTTCGTCACCGTGCTAAAAATGATGCGTCCACCGCACCTGGCCGCGGATGCCCTCGGGGCGGTTCTCGACCTCGGTTTCGAAGTACAGGTTGAAGAACACGTGGTCGTCCTGGGAGATGTGCCAGACGGCACCGGGGCCCAGGCCCAACACTCTCTCTCGGCCGCGCATCCGTTTGCGGTCGTGCGCTGATCCTGTTACTACCTCCCCATGCCAACCAAAACCAAGACACGAAATCGTTCCGAACTCCGGCCCACGACCATCAAGCGCTACCCGACGGCGGCGGCGGGGTCGGTGATGATTGAAGCCGGGAAGACCAAGGTGCTCTGCACCGCGAGCATCAGCGCCAGCCCGCCGAAGTGGCTTCCCCGTGATGAAGAAGGGAACTACACAAGCGGGTGGGTCACCGCCGAGTACAACATGATGCCCGGATCGACCCCGGACCGTAAACGGCGTGGGCCGGACTCGCGGGGGACGGAGATCCAACGGCTGATCGGGCGTGTGCTGCGTGCGGCGGTCGATATGGACAAGATGCCGGGCGTCGCGATCACCTGCGACTGCGATGTGGTGTTCGCCGACGGCGGGACACGCACCGCTTCGATCACCGGGGCCTGGGTGGCGCTTGCGCATGCGGTCAATGCGGCGATGAAGAAGGGGTTGATCAAGAAAAATCCATTGATCGGGCCGGTCGCCGCCGTGAGTGTGGGTGTGATCGACGGCAAGCCGACGCTGGACCTGGATTACCCGCTGGATGTGCGTGCGGAGGTCGACATGAACGTCGCGATGAACCACAAGGGCGACTTCATCGAGGTCCAGGGGACCGGCGAGAAGGGGACGTTCAGCCGTGAAGAGCTCGATGCGTTATTGGACCTTGCGGGCAAGGGGATACGCAAGCTGATCAAGCTGCAGAGGTCAGCCGTGTAGCAGCCGCGTTTAGGGTTGTTCGCCCTGAGTGGGCAACGCGGTGTCCGGTTTGGGGACGCCCCCCCCGGTCATCAGTAGCACAGCCCCGGGTAGTGTAGAGAGCACGCCACAGACCCCGATCAACAACGACATCGCGATCACGGTTTCACGGTCCGCACCGTACAAAGGCAGCAAGGCGGCGAACATCGCCTCGCGGACCCCCCAGCCGGACATCGAGATCGGGATGAGCATCGCAAAGATCACCG
>JAJDCT010000346.1 GCA_029260695.1 Phycisphaeraceae bacterium | reverse complement strand
ATCAGATCGGGCTGGGTCAGGGCCAGCGACATCAGGTAGCTGATCGGCTGGTCCACGGCATTGCGGGCCCGGCTCGAGTAGCCAAAGGTTCTCTGGGTCGTGATATCGCTAACCATCTACAACTTCTCCGGGTATAGGCGGCCCAGCCGCTTTGAAACGGTTCGATCATTGTACTCTCTGCGAGCTATCTGGGCGGAGATTTTACGGGGGGTTCGAACCGTGTATCATACAGGCTGAATAATTACATTGATCGAGGAAATAAGCCATGGCCTTGACACGACCCGTTGCCGTCTTGATTGTTGTCCTCCAAGCCGCTGCCGGCCTGCCCCAGACTCTGGGGCAGGCCCCGGCGGTGCAAGCGGAATCCGCCGCAGCGACACAGCCCGAGGTCGCTCATGCTGCCCCGGCCGTGGATATCCCCCATGTGGAAACCACGCCGCGCACGATCGAGTTCGCGGGGATGACCTGGTGGGTGAAGGATAGCCAGGGCGGGTTGGCGGGGCCCGGGCCCAACGCATTCTCTGCCGATGAGCGGGATGTCTGGGTCGACGACCAGGGCCGACTGCATCTGACGATCTCACAGCGCGACGGCAAGTGGTTATCCACGGAAGTCATCACGCAGGCCCCCACCGGATACGGGGATTTTGAGTTCCAGATCACCGGCGCGGTGGACAACCTTGACCTCAACGCGGTGCTGGGGCTGTTCACCTGGGACACGCAGACCTGGAAGACCGACGCCAACAGCGAGATCGACATCGAGCTGACCCGCTGGGCAGACGCCGACACGCCGAACCTGCACTACGCGGTGCACCCCGGCTGGGGGCCGGACACCGAATCGGGCAAGCACCCCGAGCGGATCAAGATGACGGAGATGGCGCTGGATGGCGAAGAATCCACCCATGCCATCCACTGGAGCCCGACCCTTGTTACCTGCGCCAGCTACCAAGGCGCGGGGCAGGACCCCGAGAAACTCATCGTGCGGTGGGAATTCGATGACACGAACCCGCCGCGTATTGTGGGCAACGCCCAGGGCGAAACGACCGGGCCGATCCTGATCCCCAAACCTAGCCCGACGACCAACACCCGGATCAACCTCTGGCTGATCGACACCGACCGTGACAAGTTGGGCAACCCCCCTACCGACGGCCAGCCGATCGAGGTCATTATTTCGGGGTTCCGGTACACCCCGGCCGAGCAAGCCCAAGCCGTAGCCGAGCAAGCAGTAGAAACAGGCGAATGATCTTGACGCCGGGATTGGCCGATGTACCCTTTACCTAGCCATGAAGAACACGACCCCCACCACGACGACTACGACCACCGCCGGGACCACCGGTTGGCGGGCCGTTGTTTGCTAGGGTGTTCATCAACCACGCAGACCCCACGGCCGCCCTCACCAGGCGGCTTTTTTATTGTCAGCGGTTAGCTGTTAGCCTGTAGAAGTAAGCCGTTAGCCCCATTTGTAGCACTTAGCCCAAAGATCAGGATCGACCCGTTATGAAGATCACCCTGCCGGACGGCAGTGAAAAATCGTTTGATAAACAAGTCTCCGCAGCCGAGGTGGCCGCCGACATCGGTGCGGGTCTCGCCAAGGCCGCGATCGGGGCGAAGGTCGATGGCGAACTGTACGACCTGAACCGGCCGCTGCCGGGGGACTGTGGGTTGGCGATCATCACCAAGCCGCGCGAAGACAAGAAGGGCAAGAGCAAGTGGCGTGACGGCAAGCCGGACGCCGATGCGCTGTACCTGCTGCGCCACTCCTGCGCCCATGTCATGGCCGAGGCGATCTGCAAGCTCTGGCCGGATACGCAACTGGCCTACGGCCCGCCACTGGATAACGGGTTCTACTACGACCTCTCATTGGATACCCCGATCAGCAGCGACGACTTCGCGAAGATCGAAGCGGAGATGAAAAGGATCGTGGAGGAGGATCGGCCGTTTACGCGGTACGAACTCGATGCCGATACGGGCTTTCCTAAGCTCAATGAAGAGGGCAACAAGTACAAGATTGACAACGCTGAGCGAGCATGCGCCGGTGGGGCTAAGACGCTTTCGTGGTATATCACGGGGGAGGCCAACGGATTCAATCCGTGGGCTTCGTTGACCTGTGCGCCTAAACCCGAGAACTTCGAAGACCTCTGCCAAGGCCCGCACGTCCCGTCGACGGGTGCTGTCGGTGCGTTCAAGGTGATGAGTATCGCCAGCTCTAACTGGCACGGGGATGTCACGTCCGACCGGTTCCAACGGGTCTACGGCACGGCGTTCTTCACGCAGGCGGACCTGGATGAGCACCTTGAAAACCTCGAACAGGCCAGGCAACGCGACCACCGGGTGATCGGGCCACGCCTGGGCTTGTATACGATCGACGAGCAGGTCGGGCAGGGATTGGTGCTTTGGAAACCCAACGGCGCGGTGGTCAGGCAGGAGTTGCAAAACTTCATCGCTGAGCATCTGACACGGCAGGGGTACAAGCAGGTGTTCACGCCACACATCGGCAAGCTTGGGCTTTATAAAACCAGCGGGCACTACCCGTACTACCAGGACAGCCAGTACCCGGCGTTGGTCAGCCGGGAGCAGGTGAACGCGCTGGCGGATGAGGGGTGTACCTGTGCGCAGCTGTCCAGCCAGATGGAAGCCGGCGAGATCGATGGGTATCTCTTAAAGCCGATGAACTGCCCGCACCACATCCGGATTTTTGCGAGCGACAAGCACAGCTACCGCGATCTGCCGATCCGTCTGGCGGAGTTCGGGACGGTGTATCGCTGGGAGCAGTCCGGGGAGCTGGGCGGGATGACGCGGGTGCGTGGGTTCACGCAGGACGATGCGCACCTGTTCTGCACGGAGGACCAGCTCGACGCGGAGTTGAGCGGGTGCCTGGAGTTGGTGAAGATCGTATTTAACACGCTTGGGATGGAAGACTACCGGGTGCGTGTGGGGCTGCGCGACCCGGACGGGGATAAGTATGTCGGCGAACCGGCGCAGTGGGACAAGGCCGAGGCGGCGTGTCTGAAAGCTGCTAAAAGTTTGGGTGTTGAGTTCTCAAGCGAGCCGGGCGAGGCGGCGTTTTATGGGCCGAAGATTGATTTTGTGGTAAAGGATGTGATCGGGCGTGAGTGGCAGCTTGGGACGGTGCAGGTGGATTATCAGTTGCCGATCCGTTTTGATCTGAGTTACACGGGTGCAGACAACACACAGAAAAAACCGGTGATGATCCACCGTGCGCCGTTTGGGAGCATGGAGCGGTTCATCGGCGTGTTGATCGAGCACTTCAACGGCGCGTTCCCGCTTTGGCTGGCCCCCCAGCAGATGCGTGTGTTGCCGATCAGCGACAAGTTCCTTGAGTACGCACAGTCGGTCACGGACAAACTCAAGGCCGCGGGGTTCAGGGTCGAGCTCGATGCGAATAACGAACGCCTCAACGCCAAGATCAAGCTCGCCCAGGAAGCGAAGGTGCCTTACATGCTGGTTGTCGGCGGCAAGGACCAGGACGCCGGGACGGTCAGCGTGCGTCATCGCAGCGAGGGGGACAAGGGCGCGGTCGCGGTGGAGGCGTTTATTGAAGCGGCGGTGAAGGAACGGGATGAGCGGAGCCTGGGTTCACAATCCTAACCGGAGGCATATTGATGAATCGACTCGTGGTATGCATGCTGTTCGCTTTCTTGTCGGCAGCCACCCTGCGCCCGACCGTGATTCACGCAGACGATGAAGTCACGGCTGGCGAGGCGCCTCAACCGGTCATCATCCCGCAGTTAGCTAGCCCGGTCCCTATCAGCTTCGAAGCGAATCGGTTGATCAATGTGATGGATTATTTAGAGAACACGACCGGGTTCCCGATCGATGTAGATTGGCCGGAGTTGGAAAAATGGAACGTGTCGAAGGACGTGGAGATCACTTTAGGCCTGACTAACGTTCCGTCAGGGCGTGCGATCGAGCTGGTCATGCATGAAGCGGCGGGGAGCCGGTTAACCCTGCTTCTGGATGGTGGCGAGCGCCTGCATGTAACGATGGGCCGCAAGGCGGTGCGCCTGCTCGAGGCAGATCCGGAACGCTGGACGATGTGGCGGGCCACTTCCCCACCGAGTGACGGTGATCAACCGACGCTGTACGAGGCTGCCGAAGCATCGATGGATGGACCGATCCCGTGGAGCTTTGAGGAGGACCGGGCGGCAAACATCTTCCACTACTTAAGAAACGTGGCGGAGGTAAGCCTGTATGCCGATTGGAACAGCCTGAGAAAAGTAGGGATTGACGAAGACTCTCGCATCACCGGCACGGGTGATCCCAAGCCCGCGTCCGACGTACTCGATACCGTACTGACATCCCTTGGTGATGACCTGGCCTGGCACACCGACGACTTCGGCGTCGTGATTATCTCTACCCGTGACGTGATCGATCAG
>JAJDCT010000345.1 GCA_029260695.1 Phycisphaeraceae bacterium | reverse complement strand
GCTCGATCACCGTCCTGTTGACCGACGGCGCCGCAGACCACTTGGAACGGGCGATGATCCTGCGTATGTTCTGGAAGCCCAAGGCCGCGGCCACCCCGCTTGATGAAACCGCAACCAACGCGACCGTGCAGTACATCGTCTTCCGAAATGACTCGGGTGAGTTAAGTGATAACGCTGCGGACCCGGCGCGGGGGCAGGTCGGCATCTACTCCGGCGGCGGGTTCCTGTTCCCGGAGTCCTCGACAGGCGGGCCGGTCCTTACGGCCAATATCTGGCAGGCCACGCTGAGCCTCGCGGACAATAGCGAGGGTTTCGAGGATACGTTAGGCCCGTCGATCCTGCGTGGGCGGTTCAACGCCAAACGGGACGACGAAGGGATCATTGATGCGATCCGCCGGGTGAACATCGCGGTGAGCGAATCGCTGGGCGTGCCGAGATTTGTCCGGGCCGATTGACCGTTGGTTTTTCACGCTTGTTTACATCTTAGAACGATAACATCGGAGAGCCGATCAAAGGTTTCCCAGAGGATACCCGGGCGAGAGATCAAAGTGATACCGGGGTCAGGGCGTCAGATTCAATTTCATTTCATCATCCAGGAGACGGACCTTGAGCGTCACCCGCTTCCGCCCGTTACCGATTAGATTTTTTACACTTCTGGCCTGGCTGATCGTCACCGCGGTGTCGTTGCCGACGATGGCGCAGGGCCCCGATAGTTCACCGCAAGACATAGAAACGGCCGCTCCGGCTGCCGAGGCGATCGACGAAGACGTGACGCTGCCGCTGGTCATTGTTGAATTGCAAGAGGAAGAGGAGCCGCTCGAAGCAAAGTCGATCGAGGAGAAGCTGGACCAGGCGTTCAAGAAGGTCAATGAATCGATTGCACCGATCCTGTTCGTGGACATCTCTGGGGGTTCTTTCAAGAAGACGAAGACCGACGAAGAGGGCCACGCCGTTGTGGGTGAGGATGGCCAGCCGGTGACCGAAGGCGTGTCCGTACCGTTGATCATCGTCCTGCTGCTCGCGGGTGCGGTCTTCTTCACGCTACGGTTTGGGTTCATCAACTTCCGCCTGTTCTTCCACAGCTTCGCGGTGATCCGGGGCAAGTACGACAACCCGGACGACCACGGGGAGATCACACATTTCCAGGCGTTGACCTCGGCGCTGTCGGCGACGGTTGGGTTGGGGAATATAGCGGGGGTAGCGATAGCGATCAGCCAGGGCGGGGCCGGGGCTGTGTTCTGGATGTGGGTCGTGGCGGTCTTTGGGATGTGCTCGAAATTTTCATCCTGCACGCTGGCGCAGGTCTACCGCCGGGTCGAGCCGGAGGGCAAAAGAGCGGAACACATCCTCGGCGGGCCGATGGTGTACCTGGACCGTGGGATGCGTGACATGCTGGGCAACGTCATCGGCTGGCCGCTGGGTAAGCTGCTGGCGATCTCGTTCGCTTTCTTCGCCATCATGGGGGCGCTTGGCGGGGGCAACATGTTTCAATCTAACCAAACCGCGGAGATCGTGTCGTGGGTCCTGCTGGATGGCGACAAAAGCTATGCCTGGGTGGTCGGTGTGACGATGGCGTTCCTGGTCGGGCTGGTGATTGTCGGGGGGATCAAGCGGATCGGCGAGGTGACCTGCCGGATCGTGCCTGCGATGTGTGTGTTCTATTGCCTGGTCTGCGTGCTGATCCTGTTGACGAATTATCAGGCTGTGCCTGCGTTGATTAAGTCCATCTTTGTCGAGGCGCTCGACCTCAAGGCCGCGGGCTGGGGCGGTCTGATGGCGGTCTTCGTCATAGGCCTCAAGCGTGGCGCATTCTCTAACGAGGCGGGCCTGGGTTCGGCGGCGATCGCTCACTCGGCGGCGAAAACCGATGAACCGGTCCGCGAAGGCATCGTCGCCATGATCGGCCCGTTTATCGACACCATCGTCGTCTGCACGATGACCGCGCTGACGATCCTGATCACGCAGGGGCAGTTCGAGGAATCGGCGTTGGGCCAGACCGAGGGCTGGACGCGCGGTGCGGCGATGACCGCCGAGGCGTTCGGCACGCTCCATGGTTTCATGCCGATCCTGCTGTGTTTCGCGGTGTTCGTCTTTGCGTATTCGACGATGATCTCGTGGAGCTATTACGGGGAGCGTGCGAGCGAATACCTCTTTGGCAAGGCGGGGATCTGGCCGTTCAGGATCGTTTTCCTGATGTTCATCGTGATCGGCCCGGTGGTCAGCCTGACCAATGTGCTGGACTTCACCGACCTGTTGATCCTGTCGATGGCGTATCCGAATATTATCGGGATGGTGATCCTGTCCCCGAAGGTTGCGAAGCTGACGAAGGATTATGTTCGGCGGCTGAAATCCGGGGAGATGAAGCGGTACAAGGAGAAGAAGGATCAGATCAATGGGGAGCCTTCGATCTAGCCGGAAGCACATCTCATAGATCGGGTGCAGGACGATCGGTGCCGCCGCTATTGGGTCGGCCACGGGCCGAGGCCCGCCCGGCTAAACCTGTGTGGCGTCGATACACGTTTTGGTTAGCATGACACGATTGACATTGGACCCGGACGTCAGACCGAAGTTAAACGCGACCCCCGACATGCAAGAACCTCAGCAAAGCGGTAACCAAAACCACAACGATGCCCCCCCACTGCCTCTGCTGGCGGTGCGTGGCGCGATCGGCGGGGTGCTGATGGGGTTGGCGAACCTGGTCCCTGGGATCAGCGGCGGGACGATGCTGCTGGCGGCGGGCGTGTACCCGAGATTCATCAACGCGATCGGCGAAGTCACGGTCCTGAAATTCCGCAGGTCTTCGGTGCTGCTGCTGGGGTCGGTGATCGTGTCGGCGTTGCTGGCGATCGTGTTGTTTGCCGGGCCGGTGAAAGATTTGGTCGTGCATCACCGCTGGATCATGTACAGCCTTTTCATCGGGCTGACGCTCGGGGGCGTGCCGGTGGTCTGGCGATTGATCGGCGGACGCCCCCGGGTTGGCGCGGCCCCCGGGAGTGGCGTGTGGGTATCGGCGTTGTTCGGGTTTGTCGCGATGGGTGTGCTGGCGTACTTCCAGATGCGCGGCGGCGGCGGCTCGGAACGTGCGGGGCTGGCGATGATGTTTTTCGCAGGAGTCGCCGGGGCTAGCGCGATGATCCTGCCGGGTGTCAGCGGCGGGTATCTGCTATTGGTCCTTGGGGTGTACGTGCCGATTTTAAGCGGGGTGGCGCTAGCGAAAGATGCGGCGAAGGCGGGTGATTTCACGGCGTTGATGGACCCGGCCTTGCATGTGATTCTGCCCGTGGGCGTGGGGGTTGTGGTGGGTGTCGTGGCGGTGAGCAATATCCTACGGCTGCTGTTGAAGCGGTGTGAGAAGCAGACCCTAGGCGTGCTGCTCGGTTTGTTGTTAGGAGCGGTGGTTGGGCTTTGGCCCTTCCAACAAGGCGTCGAGCCTGAGGTAGGACAGACACTCAAGGGCCAAACAATCAAGCTGGGATCGTCGGCCCCGGCTTGGGAAGGCGCCCCGATCACGACCACTTATGTCTACGCGGACAGTGGCAAGCCCGTCGATATCGACGAGTACCCGACCGAGGTCTTTACCCCAACGACGGTTCAGGCCACATCCGCGTCGGGGTTGGTGGTCGTGGGGTTTTTGATTACATTGCTGGTCGACCACATCGGGGGTGGCAAGGGAGCGAAAGCGCCCGGCCGACCCGATGGGCCAGACGAGATGGAGAGTTGATCGATGAATGTATTGGTAACAGGCGGTGCCGGGTATATCGGGTCACACGCGGTTCAGCGTCTGCTGTCGGGTGGGCACGGCGTGGCGGTGCTGGACAACCTGTATCGAGGTCATCGTGCGGCGGTGCCCCAGGGCGTGCCGTTTGTAGAAGCGGATCTGCGAGATACCGAAACAGTCAAGAAAGCACTCGCCGATCATCAGATCGACTGCGTGATGCATTTTGCGGCGCTGGCATACGTCGGGGAGTCCGTCAATGAGCCGCTGACCTATTACGACAACAACACGGCTGGGACGATCAGCCTGCTGCGTGCGATGGATGCCCGGGGGGTGAGGCGCCTGGTGTTCAGCTCGACCTGCGCGACCTACGGCGAGCCGGAGTCGATGCCGATCGTCGAGACGATGCCGCAGAAGCCTATCAACCCGTATGGGTGGTCCAAACTGTTCATCGAACGTGTGCTGATTGACTACGCGGCGGCGAACAAGGACTTCGCGTTCGCGGCGATGCGCTACTTCAATGTGGCGGGTAGCGCAAGCGACGGGTCGATCGGTGAAGATCACGAGCCCGAGACGCACATCATCCCGGTGTTATTGAATGTAGCGCTTGGGAAGGTGCCGAAGGTCACGGTGTTTGGCGATGATTACGCCACATCGGACGGGACGTGTGTGCGTGATTACATCCATGTGGAAGACCTGGTGGATGCACACGCTGTGGTGATGGACGCGCTTAAGCCAGGCGACCAGAGGTTCTACAACCTTGGGATCGGCCAGGGTAGATCGGTTAAGGAATTGATCGACGCGGCGCGAGAGGTGACCGGGCACGCGATCCCCGCCGACCAGGGCCCCCGCCGCGCGGGCGACCCGCCGATGCTCTACGCCAACGCCGACAAAATCCGCAACGAGCTGGGCTGGTCCGCGAAGATCACGGACATCAAGCAGACGATCGAGACCGCGTGGCGGTGGTTCAATGCGAACCCCGACGGGTACGGGGACCGGTAGGTCCTTGGCGCATCGGGCGGATGAGTCGCCTGACTTAGGTCCATCGGAAACGACGCTAATCTCCGGGCGGTGTTCCGAGGGTATACTTGCTTTCCATAAGCGAGACAGGCACTATGGGAAGCAATATCAATCCAATCGAAAATCCGGCAGCAAGCGCAAGGGCGCCCAAGACTGTCTTCATCGACGGCCAAGCGGGGACTGTCGGATTGTGTATCCGTGA
>JAJDCT010000344.1 GCA_029260695.1 Phycisphaeraceae bacterium | reverse complement strand
CAATTCATCGCCAACCCGGTTACGCAACCAGTTGGCGTCTTTCTCCATCTGCTGAGCGAAGTGGTGCTGATCGGAGGCCGACAACTGACTGATCCGGGCCTTTGCCAAAGGCAAAAGGACATCGGCGGCGGCGAAGATCGCATCCTGCCGGGCGTCTTCGTGGGTGGTGTGGTCACCGTGGGAATAGGCAACCACCCAGTCGCCGTTCGCGAAATCATCGGCGAAGGCGCTGCGATCCACGACCCAGGGAGTGTCGTTGAATCGTGTGGAGACCGAGAACGCCCCGCCAGGCGCCTTGACCCGTATCGCGATCGCGCCCGACCGCAAGTCGGTATGCTCCCCCCAGCGGTTGTCTTGATCAAATTCGATCTCCTGAATCCCCAGGCCGACCGCGACCGCCTCACTGGATACGGGGCGCTCAACGGACACGTAGGCGGGCTCATCAAGTTTCTGCTTAAGTCCGTTAGCCGCGGCCTCCAGCACCTCGCGGGTTACCACCAACCCCCCGGGCTCGACCCTGTAATTCCCATCGCTCTGGTCGCGCCAGACATAGATCGATTGTCTCACTCCCTCACCGCCCTCGCCAGATTCCATCAACCGCTTGCCGACACGCCGACCAAGTGCTTCGGCCGCACTCTCGAGCGAGGGATAGACATCGGCCTCGAAGTCCTGAAACTCCTCGACCGCGTTGGACCAGGGGTTGCCCGCAACCGTAACGCCGGGGGTGCTGGGTGGCGACGGGGGCGTGGCGGAGGTGACCGTTCCTTCCGACTTAGCGGCAGAAGTGATCAGTTCGACAGATCCGACCCCGCTGCGCTCATGATCGACCTGCACATGAGATCGCTCGGTAGAAAATGTTGTATGCGTCGAATTCGTTTCGGTGACGGTCGCGAACGACATAAACAAGCCAAACAAGACCACCAATGCCAAAACCGACGCGGCACCCGCGGTCATCGCCCCACGGGAGTTCCGCTTCTTACCCATCGCGTTGACAATCAGCACAACAAAGAGAACAACGAGCAGTAACCCGCCTATACCAAGAGCCAGAAGAATCAATAAACCAAATACGTTGATGAGAGGCATCACTCACGCTCCTTCCTCGACCGCCGGTGCAACCGCTAACGTCCGCTGCTTGGGCGGCCACGCCAAGACCAGTACCGAGGAGGCCAGGAAAATCAGTGCGAACACACCCACGGTCTGATCGGTGCTTTTCAGGAACAATTCCACAGCCGGGCCGATCTGGTTGGCTTGGATGTTAGGCCCGACCACCTCCCAGACGTGGTGGTTGTAGTTCAGGAAACCGGACCCCATGCCCGCCGCCAGCATCAATCCACCCGCGCCGAAAATCGCACGGAGCATGTGTGCAACGCCTTCGATCCGTCTGGCTGCGGTCATCAGTACGCCGCCGAGCCCGAGCAACCCAAACGCCAGCGGGAACCCGGCGCTGTGCATCAGGCCGGGCCAGCCTTCGTAGCCAAACAACAGAGTCATATCCATGTTGAGTTCGGTTCCAAACATATCGGCCGCGATGGCCTCGGGCAGCTGCACCGAAAGACCCAGGCCAATCGTCAGGCCGATAAATATCATCAGTGACGCGATCAGTGAGAGCAGGATGCTGAATAAGCTGGGCAGCAGCGGCGTGTGCTCATGCGGGTGCATCACGGGTGCCGGACCGGCCTGGTGCTTAATCGGATGCGCGTCGCCCTTACCCTGCGCCTTACCCGGTTGCCAAACGGTCATCGGCCGACCCGCCGCGTCGGTAAACGTGCCGCAGGCGATCAGGATCAGGTCGACAATCTGACCGATCCCGAACAGGCCGAAGGTTAAGAGCCAGAGGATCCCCGTGCCGGTCTTGCCGGCGTAAAATCGATGCAGCCCAAAGATCGGTGCGCCTGTCACGAAAGGGACAGCCGACAACAGCAGCGCGACCAATCGGCTGCGAGACGAGGTATTCTCCGTCACCACTGCGGAATAAGCGTTGACCTGTTCGGTCTTGTGAGACGCGATGTGCTTGCCGGGCTGATGTCGTACCACCCGGTCGTGCAATCGGCTTGTATCACCCCAATCCTCTTCATCGTCGTCGTCCAACGCCCAATCTTCGGTCGTCGTCGGATCGAACGGGCTGAGCGCCTGGACCGCCAGCATGACAGCCGCGGCGGTGCCGATCGCAAGCAAAGAACTCATGTCGTCCACAAACCAGGACGTGACCCAGGCGAGCAGGCCAGCGCTGAAGGCCGAACCAAACGACAACCGCTGTATCCGACCGGGCGACATCGCCTTGGTCCAGTCCATAAGAAGCAGTGGCCCAGCGAGTGTCAGGATCGACATTGTCTGGGGTGCGTCCCAGCCCCCGATAAACAATGACAGACCAAGGAACGTCAACAACCCTGACACGAATATCGCCAGCCCACCGACGGTTATCCTTCTGACGAACGCCGGCTCATCTGTAAGCGTCGGCATTAATCGTATGCGTGCGATCGAAAGCCCAGACACCGCCCCCAGCGCCGCGGTGAAAGCAAACAGCATGAACATCTGTTCCTGCTGCGAGCCGGACCCGGCAAGCAGACCCGTACCCATCGCGACCGTACCCAGAGCTATCGCCGCGAGGGTTCTTCGTTGGCCAGAACGCATCGGGTCGCGAAGTGGGTCTGCGGTCATCCCCCGACGGGTTGCGCGTGGATGTCGTTTACCGGTCAGCTTCTCATCGATCTGTCGACCGACCCGATCCACCCGGCGCTGAACCACCTGTGCCGAGTGTTCCAATCGCTCATGTATATCCGTGTGTAGATCGTCGTCGTGATGCGTCTCATCCACCGGCGCACCACCGACACGCACCTTCTGACCCACCTGCCCCGCGACCATGCTCAGGTCCGCGGTGGAGAAGCTGGCCATGCTCTGCTTCATCCGCTCTTCGCCGAAGACCGCCTCGACCATCTCGTTGACACTCTGATAGCGTTGCGTGGGGTCTTTGACCATCGCCTTCTTGATCGCTGCCCGGAAAGGCTCTTGGATCTCATCGAGGTCGGGCTGTGAAGACAGGTGCTTCATCAGAATCTCACTGGGGGTATCGCCCTTAAAAGGGACCCGCCCGGTGAGCATCTCGTACACCACAACACCCAGCGCGTAGATGTCGATGCTGCGGTCGTACTTGCCTGCGCCGACCTCGGGGGCCATGTAGTGGACGGTCCCGACGGTGACGGTCTGGCTCTGGTGGTGGTCGGCGCTGATGGCTTTGCTCAGGCCGTAGTCACCGATCTTCACGCTGCCGTTCTCGTAGAAAATGTTGGCGGGCTTGAGGTCGCGGTGGACGATCCCGTGGTCGTGCAGGTATGACAAACCCTTGGCGATTTCGCGGAGAAAGAAGGCGGTCTTCTCTGGCCCCAGCCCGTTGGGCGAGTCGTCGATCAGGTCCGCAAGCGAAGGCCCAGCGATATATTCCATTAAAACAAACGGCTGGCCCTTGTCGTTGTGCTTGACATCAAAGATCGTGACCAGGTGCGGGCTCTTGAGGTTCATGCACTGGCTGATGCCGCGCAGCTCGATCTGTTCGTAACCCTGGACGGCCTTGAGCGCGACCTCGCGCCCGGAATCGCTGACGGCGTAGTAGACCTCGCCGAACCCGCCGTGGCCCGCGGCGCTCTTGATCGTGTAGCCCGCAAGGGGCGTGTCGCCGGGTTGGTATTGGTAAGTGTGCATTGTCTTATCCTGCCGGCATAAACGCCGGCTATGACTCGGCTGTAAACAACCGTCAGGCCTCCGTGACTCGAAGTGATACCGGGCCCACACA
This sequence comes from Phycisphaeraceae bacterium, assembly GCA_029260695.1. Classification (GTDB taxonomy): domain Bacteria; phylum Planctomycetota; class Phycisphaerae; order Phycisphaerales; family Phycisphaeraceae; genus JAJRRS01. The sequence continues at coordinate 3,868 of JAJDCT010000344.1, read as the reverse complement.
CACGGTCGTATCCATCGGCACCCCGGCCTGCGGGTCGTAAGCGCCACCCCCCACTTTCACCGTCTGTGGCGACTGGCAGACAAGCCGACCGTCACGCAGATTCAGAATAATAGGCTCTTCCGCGGAATCAGCACGCACATGGCAGGCCGTGCCCGCGCCCACGACCAGCTGACGATCCAGCAGGATCACCCGTTTCACATCCGCACGGACCAGCCTCGCCCCGGTCAATTCGATCACCGCCGTCGTGCTCGCCGCATGAGGCAGACGGAACCGAAACCGGCAGCGTGGTGAAAGCTCGATCTTGTCGCCGTCGCAAAGCAGCCGATCGCTCGTGGGCTTGCCGTTGACCTTCACTTGCCGCGGGCAGCGGAGGAAATAATCATCCTGTGTGCGTTGGATCGTCACGACAGGGACGCTGGGGTCGGCGATCAATCCGACGTCCGGGCGGTCAGGCGAGCTGACCGGGCCGACCGTAACGACAGCGTTGCACGACGCGAACGCCGAACCCGCGCCATCAACCTGGATCAGGAACTGTTTAGGCAACACGTCGTGGCTCCCGCACGCTGATTCGTGCACACCATGATGATATGCGATCGGGGTGGTCTTCCGCGCATCCAACCTGGGGCGATCAACACCGGCCGGCGTGGCCTGGGCCCTGGACGCGTACCCGTCCGAGATAAGCCCAAGTGGCCCCGATTCGAGTGTGTCTCTGCTCGAAGCGATCTGATCCGTCAGGCCGATCGCCTCATCGACCCAGCCGGCACCGGGCAATAACGCCTTGACCCGACGCAGCCCACGCCCCGCCGACCTGGCATCACCCCGCCGGATCGCTTCCGATGCCTGCGTGACCTGCCCGACCGCTTCACGCATTTCATGGACCGCAAGGTCGTCCCCGGCCGCGGGTGCCACCGCGCGGAGCAGTGCCTCGGCTGTATCGACCCGGCCTCGCACCATCGCGTCACGGGCCTTGGCAACCGCCTCACGCGAAAGTCGACTGGATAGCTCATCCACCCGGCGGTCAAACGGACGCAACCGGCGCGCCTCAACGATGTGATGCCCCGCCGCCGCCCAATCTTCTCGGCCCAGCGCATCCCCGCCACGCTGAATCGCCGCGTCGGCCTTGGCACGGTGCAGGTCCAACTCCTGCTCAGCCCGTTCAACCCGCGTGCTCTCGCCTTGGGCCCCTCGCAGCATCGCCACGCCTTTGGATAAGAAACCTTCCCGTGCGTGCTGACGTGCCCCGTCAAGCGTCAGGTCCCGCCGTTCAGCCACAACTCGCTTATGGTTCATCTGCTCAACGACTCGACCCCGCAACTCCGCGACTTCGGATTGGTGCCTACCGAGCGTCCCGGCCTTCTCACAGTCAGACAACGCCTCGGGCAACCGACCTTCTTTCAGATGTGCGCCACCGCGCTTGACGTAGGCCTTGACCAGCTTGGTCGCCAGACGCTGGCCGTGGCGATGCGAACGCACGCTGTCTTGGCCAAGCAGCCCGTGCGCCTCATCAAGACGGCCGTCAGCCAGGGCGATCTGCGCCTGTTTGACTCGCAGGAAGGTCACCGGGTTTCCTCCGGTCTGGGTTGGGTTGGCACCTGCTTGCGCGAACGGTGTTGATCCCAAGCACGCTGGCAGTCGTCCGTCGTGTCACAGGCACCCTCCACAGATTCGTTCAACGTTTCTTCCACCTGATGCAGCATCGCTACACGCAGGTACGCAAGCTCCCAGTCCTGTAAGTTAACCAGCGTGGATTCGCTCATTTCGTCAGACCGGACAAGCAGATTTGATTCAGTCGCGTTCATCGTCCAAGCTCCTAAGCTATCCGCCCCCACCCCACATCCCCGGTAGTTTCCAGGAAAACACTTGAAACACACCGTCGGACACCGCCCGTTTTAATCCGTCCGGCCGGGCTCTCACCGACCTGACGGGATGTATCTTCGAATTGCCCCCGCACCGCCGGGCGCTACACCGCAACCCGGCGAGGCGAGGACCGCATCAGCATCAGTTAAGCGAGCCGGCCTCAGCCAGACGCCCGTCTTCCGGGACGATCGAACTATCAAGCTCAGCCGTCGTCTCCGCTGGGCCGTACAGGTATTCATCCACCTGCGCCAACAGATCGACTTCATCGACCACGCTGACCTCGATCGGCTGGACAAACTCCGACTCACGTGCCAGGACGCGCTCAGCCACATCCAGACGCTTCTTGATATCGCCGATCAGCTTCTCGGTCTGCGCCAGCTTGCTGTTGTCCATCTGCACATGTGAACCAACCGCCGCGGCCTGCACCAGGCGGTGCTGACTCGCCAACGAATCGATCTTGTCTTTGAGCATCGTCTTCTGGCTGCGGGTCTTCTGGAGCATCTTCTCCGCCGCCGCCAGGGTCGCCTCGCGCTGTGTCATCAAGCGTTGCTTGCCAGCCAGCACGACCTCGGCCTCCTTCACACGGTCGAACCGGTGCGACAGATCTTCCGCCACCTGCTCACGGGTGTACTTACGCCCACTGATCCGGTAGCTGGCCAGCTCCACACCCATCACGTCACGCAGCTTCGCCACGCGGGCACGCTCCTCGGTGAGCTTGTCGACGCTCGCCTGGATGTCGGCCTTAAGCGACGCCAACTCGACCTCCTCGGTCGCGATCCGCCTGACGTTCGCGTGCATCTCCGGGATGATCTCGTCCAGCAGATCCCGCGCTCGGGTCAGCTCGAACTCGATCGGGACATTGCTCTTGACATGCCCACGGACAGCATTGGCAGAGCTCCTGACATAACTCAACAGGTCATCGCCGAACAACAGACCGCCAACCAGGGTCAAGCCCACGGTCGCGATCACACCGCGTTTAATCCACTTGCCTAACATCACAAATCTCCTTTATATAACGGTTTACAATCGCAACCGGTTCAGGCGGGTTACTCGTCCGCCACTAGATAGTCGCCCCCAGACCACGTTTATGGCGCGTCCCGGTTTGAATTGAGAGATTTCTTTACGCCCCTGGCCCCAGGCGGTGACCTGCGGCTACCCACGACGAACTCACCGCCCTGCGATCAAGGCCACACCCCGATCACTTGCCGCCGCCGCGGCAGGCAGGTAACTTGCCCCCACACACCGGCCGGTGTGGCGGAATTGGCAGACGCGACGGATTCAAAATCCGTTGGTGGCAACACCATGTGGGTTCGAGTCCCTCCACCGGCATTCCATTCAAAAGTGATCCCATCGTTCTATCCGATAGTTAGCCCCAGCCTTAGCCGGGCACAGCGAAACTTCCATCGGGGCAATTAGGATGCGATGGCTCAGAAACATTTTCGCCCTGCTCGCCATCACTTCTGCAGTGCTTTGGGTAACGTCCTACTACTATCTCGTTGCGGCCAGCACGCCTTATTGGCAAGTCGATTCGAAAATAACCTTCAGCGTCTGGGTGGGCCGTGCGTCGGTTGGAACCAGCCATGGAGGGATGCCGAAATCACCGCCAAATACTTGGGGGATTAGCATCAGTCCGCTTGATGACATCCGCGATAATTTCGACTTGGTACGTAGTATAGGTATCGATTTTCCGACAATTGAAGAAGTTCTACCTCCTTACGGCTTCAAGTCCTTCTCAATTGTTCACCCCGCAGGGAAGTGGAGTTGGACCGGAACAGACTTCGCCTTTCCCCTCTGGCTCCCCACATTATTGTTCGGTACTTGGCCCGCCATCGCACTCTCGCGTCACATCAAGCGCCGCTATTTCACCGCTGGCATCTGCCGTAAGTGTGGGTACGACCTGCGCGGCTCGCCGTCGGGGAATTGCCCGGAGTGTGGACGCCCAGCCCGTAAAGAAAAACCCCGGCCGGAGCCGGGGCGGTAAGGGGTATCGTTGTCGGACTGCTGGCGTCAG
>JAJDCT010000343.1 GCA_029260695.1 Phycisphaeraceae bacterium | reverse complement strand
TCGCCGACGACATCAAGCTTGTCGAACCTATCCAGGCCACTGACAGCGAATAGGCGGCGGACCGGATCTGTTAGGAGTTGGCGCTGTGCGACACCTCACCGTTGACCACGGTCGCCCTCACCCAACGGTCGTCATAAGCGAACATCACCATGCCCAGGGGGTTGTGCGCTGTTTGCCAGGGGATGTCGGGGTTGATGACAACCAGGTCGGCCTCGGCGTTTTCCTGGATTCGGCCGGTGTCGGGCCAGCCCATGGCGTCGGCGTTACCGGCGGTGATCTGCCACCACGCCTCGGCGATGCTCGGGGAAGGCACGCCCCCTGGATGGGCATTAAAAGTGGCTTCGATCATCGACCTGCCGACGCGGATCATGCTGCGCTCGTAGCCCCCGCCGATGTCGCTTCCCAGCGAGATGGTTACGCCGTCGTCGATTAGTTTTTCGCGGTTCATCGTGCCGGAGCGGAGAAACGAGTTCGCGGTCGGGCAGTGTGCGGCGACGGAGCCCGTCTCGGCGATCAGGCGGCGTTCGCTATCATTTAGATAGATGCAGTGACCCAACAGTGTCCGTGCGGAGAGCAGCCCCGCACGGTGGTAGACACTGGTGTAGTCGGGCCCGCCGTGGAGTTTTGCGACGGCTTCCAACTCGGGGCGCATCTCCGCGAGGTGGGTCTGGATATAGGCGTCGTGCTTTCGGGCCAGGTCGCCGGCGGCCTTGAGCAGACCTTCGCTACAGGTAATGGCGAATCGCGGCGTGACGGCCGTGCTGACACGGTTGCCCTGTGTGCGCTGCTCGGGCTGCGCAGGCCAATCGTTTAACAATGATTCCGTCTCTGTGATACATGCGTCGGCGTCGCGCAGCATCGAGTCGGGCGCTTCCTGGTCGATCAGTACCTGGCCGACGACGGCACGCAGGCCTCTGCGGGAACAGCAGCCGAGGGCGCGTTTGGTTGCCTCGTGGTGGACGGTCGCGTATCCGACAAAACTCGTTGTGCCGACCGACAGCAGCTGGTCGATCACGCGCTCGGTCATCGACAGTGCGTAGTCAGGGTCGGCCCAGCGCGCTTCGTTTGGGAAGGTCACCTGGTCGAGCCAATCCAGGAGGCTCATCCCGTGCGCACCTACAAGATCGAATTGCGGGATGTGCATGTGGGTGTCGATGAAGCCCGGGGAGATCAGGTGACCGTCACCGCCTAAGTCGAACGAAGCGGGGAGCCCGCCCTCGTGGACCTCGACGATCCGCCCGGCGTCGGTTCGCAGCCAGCCTTCTGCCAGGCGCACGCCCGGCCGTTCGCCATCGGTGTCGGGTAGCAGCAACGTGCCCGCAATAATCAAGGTTGAATCTCCTGCCAACTGAATCTGGCTACTATCGTACCGTGACACCCCGCCGGACGCGGGAATAATCCTCCCCCACCTAGGATTATCTACTTTACCCGATGTAGTTCCACAGGATGTAGTTCCACAGGACGGAGTCCCACGCCGATGACAACCCTTTTGTCAAATCCCATCCAGAAGGTGGCGTCATTATTTGATCGGGGTTTCGACCCGGCGCGTGCCCGCCGGCTGCCGGTGGCCAGCGAGGTGGGCGAGTCGAACGTCCGGGGGCTGTACATGGCGGGTGAGATCGCGGGGGCGCCGTTGATCAAGCTGGGTTTGAACCGTGGGCGTGCGGTGATCGATCACCTGGTCAAGGTGGACTTGGCCCGCGAGCTAGGCGACCGGGGTGTGAAGCTCAATGATGACGGGGAACTGGAAACAACACAGGCGGGGTTCGACCCGACGGAGCCGCGCGACGGGCAGTGGTATGACGTGTTGATCGTGGGTGCGGGCAGTGCGGGGCTGGGTGCGGCCGACCGTTGCCAGCAGTTGGGGCTGTCGTACATTGTGATCGAGGGGCAGCGGCCTGCGCAGCTTGTGCGGAACATGACCAAAGGCAAACCGCTTCTGATGGAGCCGCCCAACGAGGACAATCAGACACGTCTGTTCTGCGAAGAGTGCCGCAAAGAAGAATTGCTTGAGCAATGGGACCGGCAGATCGTCGAGCTTGGGCTGGATAAACACATCCACACGTTCGAGCAGGTCACCGACATCCAACGCCAGGGCGACAAAGACGGGTTCAAGGTCACGACCGACAAGGGCGAGCACCGTGCCCGCCGGGTGGTGCTGGCGATCGGGAAGGCGGGTAACCCCCGGAAGCTGCGTGTGCCGGGTGAAACGGAGCATGCGGCGCGGATCAGCCAGAACGTTGCGGACCCGGACGAGTGGCAGGGTACGAGTCTGGTCGTGTTCGGCGCGGGGGACGTGGCCTGCGAGGCGGCGATTGCGCTGGCGGACCTGGGCAATCATGTAACGATGGCGGCGCCGGATAAAGAGTTTACTTTCCCCAAGAAGCGGAACACCGACGCGGTGGCTCAGCGCGCAGTCGAGGGCAAGATCGATCTGTACCTGGGCCACGGCGCGGCGGAGATCGGGCCCGACACGGTGACGCTTAAACACCTTGGGTCGGGCGAAACAAAGACGGTCCCGGCCGATCACATCTTCCGCTGCATCGGGGCCGAGCTGCCGATGGGGTTCTTCAAGCGGGTCGGGATACGGCTTGAGGGGAACGGGAACGTCAAACGGTGGACGATCCTGCTGGTGGCTTTTGTGATCTGCCACTTCATCTACGGCGTAAAAAAGAGCGACGGCATCTGGCCTTACAACCTGAAACTTTCCTGGCTCGGCTCCGACCATACCCTCAACAAGATCGTCAAAGATCTGCACATCGGCGAGGGGAACTGGCGGTTCGATCTCGGCGGCTCGTTCTGGTATTCGCTTGCGTACTGCCTGGCGATGACCTGGTTTGGGCTCAAGGCGTACCAGCGTTGGGGCGTCCAATACAATGACGATTATCAGAAGAAACGGTTCATCTCGCTGATTATTGTGCAATGGACACTTGCATTCCTGATCCCGATGGGGCTGATG
>JAJDCT010000342.1 GCA_029260695.1 Phycisphaeraceae bacterium | reverse complement strand
TGCTCAGACGTTCCACGGCCTGCGGAAGACCGAGGTCGGCACACAACTGGATCAACTCACACTGGGGATCGTCGGGTTCGGGCGGATCGGCAAGCGCTTAGGCAAAGCCGCTCACGCCATCGGGATGAACCTGAAAGTTTGCGACCTGCTGCCCGAGGTCGAGCTCCGCAAGGCGGTGGACTATCCGTTTGATTTTGTTGACCATCAGGCGCTGTATGCGGGCAGCGATATCGTGAGTCTGCATATGGATGGCCGGGCTGCGAATCGCCGGATGATTGATTCGGGGGCGCTAGGGCATCTGCGCGACGATTGTCTATTCATCAATGCGGCGCGGGGGATGCTGGTGGATGGGGATGCGTTGGCCCGGTGGGCGGAGGCGCACCCCCGGGCGGGCGTGGTGTTGGATGTGCATGACCCCGAGCCGCCGTCGGCGGATTATGTGTTAAGTGGGCTGACCAATGTTCGTCTACTGCCACACATCGCGTCGCGGACGGAGCAGGCGCTGGACAATATGAGTTGGGTGGTACGTGATGTGATTGCGGTGTTGGAGGGCCGTGACTCGATTCATTCCGCTGTGTGATGCCGGCGGGAACGGAATCCGACCATGCCGACAACCAACAGGGTCAGGCTTGCTGGTTCAGGGATGACCTGGATCGAGCCAAGCGTAAAATGTACACCCGGAGGGATATTGGCTCGGCCAAATCGGATCGAGTCGATTGTTCCATTAGATATTGGGATAACGATGGAATAGGGCGTAGGCGAATTGACTAATGTGATGGGGCCACCTCCCCCAGAAACCAACAAGGTGAAGTCAAGGCTGGCTGAACCACCAAAGTCTGCTTCCAATATCTCGATGATGATATCTACGGGCCCGCCGGGGGGCAGTTGTATCCCTAATGGCGCAAAGGGTTCATTGAAAGGAGCGTTGCCGTAAGACAGGTTAAACACCTCTGTCATAAAACCGGCCGTCCTGCTGTCGTACTCAAACCGTCCGCCACCGCTTGTAATCACGCTGCCGGTCAGTGCGCCGGTTTCCGGGCCGCAACAATAATGCAGGTTCAGCTGTCGCGATCCCCCGGCGACGTGGTTGGGGTCCAGCCCGGTTTGATCGATCGGGTCCCACCCCGAAGCGATACCGGTGACGGTTCTTGTTAATGGCCCAGATGTGAAGTCGTCAATAATCACGGCCTGGGCTGGCTGGGACATGAGTAGAGCGAGCAGTCCTACGGCCACAACACATAAAGCCGAAGGATACGACTTTGCTTGGTGAGACAATGGCGCACCGGCGGTTAGAACCGTCGCTTTTCTAAGATATCTCTTGTGCATTGAATGAGGCCCCGCAGGTAAGAAAAAAGAAAGCCCAAATCACGGCTTTCTCCTCCTCCTGCGGCTGAACTGACGAGTCGAGTTTAGGTTAAGTCTTACGTTTGTCAATGGTGAATAGATAGGATTCGCCGATTTATTGCGAGTGCTATTTCAGGCTTGCCTAGATTAACAGTCTGTCAGTATGGCTTCGTTTTACCTGCGATGCGCTCGAGCGAAAGATTTTGGGAGGCGCTAAGCCGCAAGCGGCGGGGATGCGTGGGGGCGGGGTGAAAGAGTGGGGGTTAGTCTTCTTTATCTTTTTCGATGATGGGGTTGCCGTGCTCATCTATTTTGAGGTCGGTGGGGCCTTGTGTGAAGGTGACGGGGCCTGGGGTTTGGGTTTTCCAAGGCTGGTCCTGGATGAGTTCCTGGACGGACCGGATGCCCTGGATCCTCGCGCGGCGTTCGGTCATGGATTGCGGGGGCTCGTGCTGGGTTTCGTGGGGCTTGTGCTCTTCTTTATATAGATGGACGGTCTGTGTGGGGAAGGCGAACTGGACGCCGAGCTTGTCGGCGAGTCGGACGATGTCGATGAACATCCGTTCGCGTTCGCGCAATTCGGTGGACCAGTCGGGGACCTCGTGGAAGATGTAGAGCAGGATGTTCAGGCTGGAGCCGGCGAACTCGTGGCACCAGACCTGGAAATAATCCTTGCGTGTGTAGGGGTGGCTGCGGACCAGCTCACGGATGCCCTCTGTGAATGCGATGAGTTGGTCGGGTGTGGTGTCGTACTGGACGCCGATGTGGGTTTTCCACCGCCGGAACTGCCGTCGGCCGTAGTTGTCGACGGAGGCGTTGATGAGGTTGGCGTTGGGGAGTGTGATCAGTGAGTTGTAGAAGGTTCGGATGCGTGTGGAACGGAAGCCGACCTCTTCGACCGTGCCCTCAACGCCTTCGGTGACGATCCAGTCGCCGACGGTGAAGGGCTTATCGAACAGGACGGTGATGGATCCGAAGAGGTTCTTGATCGAGTCCTGCGCGGCGAGTGAGACGGCGAGGCCGGCGATGCCTAACCCTGCGAGCCAGCCGGTGATGTCCAGCCCGAAGACGTTCTGGGCGACGAAGAGTGTGAAGACGACGACCAGGAAGAGGCGCAGGGCCTTGCGGACCAGGGGTACGAGTTGATCGTCGAGTTTGCTCTCGGTCTTTTCGCTGAGCCGACGCAGTGCGGCGTCGATGACCTCGACAAGGTTGAAGAGGAACCAGCCGACGGCGAGGATCAGGAGGAACTCGATGATGTTGTTGGTGAAGGTGGCGAGCTTGGGTTCGCGGTAGACCTGTGTGATGCCAAGCCAGAGGCCCAGGCTCAGCAGCGCGAAGCTTGCGGGGCTGGCGGCGTTGTCGAAGGCGATGCCACGGACCTCCTTGTGCTTTTCGATGCTGCGTTTGGCTGCGGTGCGGAGCATGGACTGGACGATCTTGCCAAGGATCAGGCCGACGAGGATCGAGATGAACAGGACGGCCCATGCCCAGGAGGAGGTCTGTTGGAACGTCGGGCCGACGAGGACGAACAGGTTGTCGCCGGGGAGGGTCTGCTGGTCGTGGTAACTCGGCGGTAGCAGGGCGGTGCTGTTGTAGAGGTCGGGGATGTCGTGGGTGGTCTGCCGAGAAAATTTCCATTCGCCCTGATCGTTGGCTTGCAGGACGATCTCGCCAATCGGCGCTTTGCCGTAGCTGGCGAGTTTGTCCCACATCCAGCCGTATTTGGGTGCGGGGAAGAATTGATATCGGAGGATCGGCGTGGCGTCGGGTGTGGGCTTGATGTCCAGCTCGCCGGGCAGGGATTCCATGTCGATCCGGCCCATGCGGTTGAAGACATCCATGAGCATGCGGGCGGTGCGCCGCTGCTGTTCGCTCGGCATATCCTCTGGGAAATCAATATAAGCGAGCGCATAACCCCAGAAGTTGTCGTGGCCGTTGTCGATCATGTTCATCCATGAGACAAAGTTTTCCATCGCATCCCGCGGGCTGGTGGCGGGGCCGATCTTGTGTGCGGGATGCTCGGGGGAAGCTTCGCTGATCGGTGCGGGGCTATCTGGGGGGGCGGCGTCCTGGGCGGGGAGACTCAGTGGCGACGCCAGCCAGAGTAAGAGGCAGGCCAGGAGGTGAAAGTAGTGTTTGGGCATGTCCGCTCGCTTGTTGGGTGTCCAAATGATCGCGGGCTACTGTAACGCAAACGCCCCGCTCGGCAATACCGATCGGCGCGGTGTGGGGTTGTGCGGTTTGTGCCGGTTGTAGGGGTTATGCCGGTTGTGCTGGGGCGGGAGGGATCAGGGGCCGTGGCGGTCGACGACCTGGACGTTGCGTCGCCCGTCGTCCTGGCGTTTCAGTGAGCCGTCGAAGAGTCCTGAGATGAAGCGTCCGGCCGAGGCGACCAGGCCCAGCACCAGCAGGCAGATCAGCCCGATCGCGACCGCGGCCAGTGTAAGCAGGACAATCGGTACAACCACGACCAGCAGGGCCATCACCAGAGCGGTTTTGGTGACCCAGCCGGGCTGACGGCTGACACGGGTGTACCAGACGCCTGCACCGGGGTGACGGCGTCGGACCTCTTCTTCAAATCGGACGTGCCAACTCATAGGTTAATCCTAGCCCGGAGGTGGGTGCGGGACAACGTGGGTCCGCTTTGGGTTATCAGCGGCGAGGCCGGTCAGAGGATGAATGCTTGCTTGCATAACCGGACCCGGTCGGCAGTACAGCGCTATGCGGGGCTTAAGTCCGGCTTGAGCAGGGTCGATACGTCTTCTGAGGACCGTACCCCAGGAGCGGAGAGAAAGCATGACCCAGCCCCCAACGTCAACCGATCCGGCGAGTTCTGCCGGCCAGAGTGAAGCCCCCGGTGCCCCCGACGCCAAGCAGATCGAGGCGATCGTCCAGTCGGCGGTTCAGGAGATCAGCCACATCGCGACCCTCCCCGAGGTCACGATGAAGATCATCCAACTTGTCGAGGACCCAGACTCCACGGCTAACGACCTGAACAAGGTCATCAGCAACGACCCGGCGCTGGGTGCTCGGATCCTTAAGGTCGTGAACTCGGCCTTCTACGGCCTGCCCGGTCAGATCGGTTCGATCAACCGTGCGATCGTATTGCTCGGTCTTAATGCTGTGAAGAACATCGCCATCGCCGCGAGTTTGGCGAAGCTGTTCCGCGGCGGGAAGATCGCTGAG
>JAJDCT010000341.1 GCA_029260695.1 Phycisphaeraceae bacterium | reverse complement strand
CCGACGTAGAACAGGGTATTCGGGACGTCTGGTTCCTGACGATGCAGGGGCTGGGTCATATGGTGTACACGCTGCGTGCCAAGGGGTACACGGTGGTCGCGCCGACGGTCCGGGACGGGGTGATCGCCTTCGCGGAGATTGCGAGCGTGGACCAGATCGCCTCGGGTGTGCGTGATGAGATGGGACCCGGCCGGTACAGGCTTGTCGACGACCCGTTGAGCCGTGTCTTTAACTACGTGGTTGGGCAGGACAGCCCCAAGCGTTTCTTCTTCCCGCCGAAGCTGGAACTGGTGGCGATGCACGTGGAGGGCAAGCGTTTCGTTCTCGACCGCACCGCGGCCAAGCCGCCGAAGCTCGCGATCCTCGGCGTCCGGCCGTGCGACCTTGCGGCGATCCATGTGCAGGACCGTGTGTTCGGGTATGGCGACCAAGGCGCGGCCCAACGCTGTGAGAGCGATACCTACTACAACCTGGCACGCAAGCAGTCGCTGCTGATCGCGGTGAACTGTACCCAGCCGGGCGCGACATGCTTCTGTGATTCGATGGGCACGGGCCCGCGTGCGAATGGAGGGTTCGACCTGTCGATGACCGAGCTGGGAGGCGGGTTCATCTTGCGCGCCGGGTCGGACGATGGCCGGGCCATTGTCAATGAGTTGCCGGTACGCGAGCCTTCGCCATCGGAGATCGAGCTTGGGCAACTGAAGATCGATCAGGCCTGCGAGCGGATGGGCCGGCATGTCGACACCGACGGGCTCAAGGAATTGCTGGACGATCAGATCGATCATCCGTCATGGGACGAAGTCGCCAATCGTTGCATGGCGTGTTCCAACTGCACGATGGTGTGCCCGACCTGCTTCTGTTCGACCGTGACTGACTCTAATGATCTGGCGACGGATGTCGCGAGCCGGACCCGTTATTGGGAGTCCTGCTTCACGCACCAGTTCAGCTACACGACAGCGGGGTCGGTGCGGAGTTCGTTGCGGTCGAGGTATCGGCACTGGATGCGGCACAAGCTTGGGACATGGTGGGATCAATTCGGGGGCTCTGGTTGCGTGGGATGCGGGCGATGTATCACCTGGTGCCCGGTCGGGATCGACATCACTGAGCAGGCGGCGAGCCTGCGGCATCACGAGGAGGCGGGACACACCGGCGGAACCCGCCAGAGCGAAAGGGGGGTGATGGTATGACCTCACTCATCACAGAAACCCGCCCGGCCCCGGTCTGTGGGCTGGATACCTGGGTCCCGGTTGCCGCCGAGATCGTCTCGATTGAAGAAGAAAACTTCAATACGCTGACGTTCAGGATGCGTTTTGTCGACGAGATCCACCGTGACAACTACCGGTTCCTGCCCGGGCAGTTCAACATGCTGTATGTGCCCGGCGTCGGCGAGGCCGCGATCTCGATCAGCAGCGACCCTGAGGAGACGGACACGATCGATCACACGATCCGGGTGGTCGGCTCGGTGACTCGGGCGATCCAACGGCTTGGGGTCGGCGGGGTGGTTGGGCTGCGCGGGCCGTTTGGTCGGGGCTGGCCGCTTGAAGCACTGAGGGGACAGGACGTGGTGATTGTCGCCGGTGGGATCGGGCTGGCACCGATGAGGCCGGCGATCTATTCGCTGCTTCGCCACCGCGAACAGTTCGGCCGGGTGATGCTGTTGTACGGCTGCCGCTCGCCAGACGACCGCGTCTTTGCGCCGCAGTTGGATCAGTGGACCGATGACGAATCGATCCAGGTGCTGGTCACCGTCGACAACGCGACCGGTGGGTGGGTCGGCCCGGTGGGTGTGGTGACCAACCTGCTGCAGCGTATCCGAGTCAACGCCCAGAAGACGGTGGTGCTGGTCTGCGGCCCGCCGATCCTTAACCGTGTCGCGGCGTGGCAGTTTCTTCAGTTGCACGTCAAGCCCGAGCATGTGTATGTCAGCCTCGAACGCAACATGAACTGCGGCTTCGGGCGCTGCGGGCACTGCCAGTACGGGCGGAAGTTTGTCTGCACGGATGGCCCGGTCTTCTCGTTCGATGAGATCGGTGGCGTCTTTGGAAGGAAGGAGATCTAACCATGTCAGGTATCACCATCCCCGTCCAGACGGACAAACCCAAGCTGGCGGTCTACAAGTTTTCGAGCTGCGACGGTTGTCAGTTGACGCTGTTGAACCTGGAAGACCACATCCTTGACATCGCCGGCGCGGTGGAGATTTCATTTTTCCTGGAGGCCCGACGCCGTGTGTTGCCCCCGCCTTACGACATCGGGTTGATCGAGGGCAGCATCTCGACGCCTGAGGAGGAGGAGCGTGTGCATCAGGTCCGTCGGGAGTGCAAGTACCTGATCGCCATCGGTGCGTGCGCGACGTCCGGGGGGATCCAGTCGCTGCGCAACTGGGCCAATGTCAACGAGTACGCTAGTCAGGTCTACCCAAGCCCTGAATACCTCAAGACACTGGAGACCTCGACCCCGGTCGGGGCGCATGTGTTCGTGGACTTTGAGCTGCGCGGCTGCCCGATCAATGGGGACCAGTTGCTGGAAGTCATCTCGGCGCTGCTGGCGGGGCGTAAGCCCAATATCCCGTCCTACAGCGTGTGTATGGAGTGCAAGCGTAAGGGGTTGCCGTGCGTCCTGGTTTCCAAGGGCGAGCCTTGCTTGGGCCCGATCACGCAGGCCGGCTGCGGGGCGTTGTGTCCCGGTTGCTCGCGGGCTTGCTACGGGTGCTTCGGCCCGATGGACCAGCCCAACATCAATGCACTGGGTGGCAAGCTCACCGGCGAGCTGAACCAGACCAACCGCGACATGAAGCGGATGCTCCGTACATTCAACGGCTACCTCGAACCCTTCAAACAGGCGAGTGATGAATATGAACGACTCGAACAGCAAGAAAAATAACGGCAACACGCGCACGATCCGGGTCGGCGCGCTGGCCCGGGTCGAGGGTGAGGGGGCGCTGCACCTGGTCATGAACGGCGACCAGGTCGAGAAGGTCCACCTGGAAATCTATGAGCCGCCAAGGTTCTATGAGGCTTTCCTGCGCGGCAGGGACTTCAAGGAAGTGCCCGACATCACGGCTCGGATCTGTGGGATCTGCCCGGTCGCTTACCAGATGGGGTCGTGCCACGCGCTCGAGAAAGCCATGGGCGTTTTCGACGACATCACCCCCGAGATCCGCGAGCTGCGCGACCTGTTGTATTGCGGTGAGTGGATCGAGAGCCATGTGTTGCACATGTTCATGCTGCACCTGCCGGATTTCCTGGGTTACGAGAGCGCGATCAGCATGGCGGAGGACCACGGCGAGACGGTGAAGCAGGCGCTGCGTATCAAGAAACTTGGGAACACCCTGATGGACGTGGTCGCCGGTCGGAGCGTGCATCCGGTGAATGTCTGCGTTGGCGGGTTTTACAAGGCGCCGGATCCTAAGGCGATGGCCGCTTTGTTGCCGGAGGTCGAGGCCTGTCTGGACCTGATGTGCGAGTTGACGCTTTTCCTGGCCGAGCACATCACCTACCCGGACCTGGTGAGGGACTACGAGTTCGTCTGCTTGGACCCTGACGAGGGATACCCGATGAACCTCGGCGGGCTGACCAGTAACAAGGGTTTGGACGTCTCACAGGAAGATTTTGGCCAGGCCATCGAGGAGCAGCACGTCGAGCACTCCACAGCCCTGCAATCGATCATCAAGGGTCGAGGTGAATACCTAGTCGGACCGCTGGCCCGGCTGAATCTCAAAAGTGAGAATCTACATCCTCGGGCCCTCCAGATCCTGCCGAAAGTCTGTCTGTTGCTTGGGAGTTCGTTGCCCTGGCGGAATAATTTTTTGAGCCTCCCGGCCAGAGGTCTGGAGGTCATCCACGCGCTGGCACGTTCGGCTGACATCATCAGGAACTACACCGTGCCCGCGGTCAGCCGTATCCCCATCACGCCGCGGGCGGGCCGGGGTGCCCACGGCACCGAGGCGCCGCGGGGTGTCTGCTGGCACGAATACGAGACCGACCACGAGGGTGGCATCTCGTTTGCAAGAATTATCCCACCGACCAGCC
>JAJDCT010000340.1 GCA_029260695.1 Phycisphaeraceae bacterium | reverse complement strand
CAGGGTACGGAACAGCGGCGTGCCAATTATCGTGTATTAATTTTCTTTTAGGCCGGTTTCGCCTTATCTATAGTGTTGCACAACGGTTTAGCCCGGGCGGCCACGCCCGGAGTACGCCGCGTGGCCGCGGCGGCTAAACATCACCCGCTACGGTTAAAATTAAACCGCTCTAGATGGGGAGTGGAGCCTCGCGTGCCTGCAAGCGGCGTTTTCCTTGTTTTATAGTTAGATTCATGAGTCATTTCTCGATATGACCACATAGAAAAAAACCCGCCTGTAGCGGCGGGTTTTGGTGATTTGGGTTGTGGTTCAGTCGTGTGCCTGAGTACGGTTTATTTATAAACCGACGGCGGCTGTGTGATGTCTGGCTCGGGCTCAGCTGCAGGTGCAGCGGTGGCGGGCTCAGCGCTTGGGGTTGCGGCGGCATCGGGTTGCGGCGCGGCTGTGGCGGAGGACATGGCGACGAGGAAGATCTCGACGCGGCGGTTGGCTTCGGACCCGCCGGTGGCGTTGGCGGCGACCGGTCGGTACTCGCCGTAGCCTGCGACACCGACGCGATCGGAAGACACGCCGGCCTTGGAGAGCACCTGCATGACGGAGATCGCGCGGTGGACGGACAGGTGCCAGTTGGTCGGGTGCTTGGCGCGGGTACCGACGTTCTTGATCGGGACGTTGTCGGTGTGCCCGACGACGCGGACTTCGTAGTCCTGAGCGGCGGAGGAGTTAAGGATCCCCGCGAGCCTGGATAGTGTGTTGGACGCCCCGGCGCTGACGTCAGCGGAGCCCAGTGCGAAGGTCAGGTCGCTGCGTAGCTGGATCATGCCACGCTCGGCGTCGTAGCTCATGAGTTGGGGGTTGGCGGCTGCGAGCTGGCTCAGGGCGTCGTCGAGTTCCGGTGGGAGGGCTGCGCCGCCAGCGTTTC
Source organism: Phycisphaeraceae bacterium (assembly GCA_029260695.1). Classification (GTDB taxonomy): domain Bacteria; phylum Planctomycetota; class Phycisphaerae; order Phycisphaerales; family Phycisphaeraceae; genus JAJRRS01. The sequence continues at coordinate 2,105 of JAJDCT010000340.1, read as the reverse complement.
GCAGGCGTTCCTCGGCGTCGTCCAAGGCCTTACGCAGGCGTTCACCCTCGGCCAGGGCCTGTGCCAGTGCGTCGGCTTCGCTGCCGGCCCCACCCATCAGGGCGGCGATCCGGGCGTTGGCCTCTGCGAGCTGTTCCTGGAGGTCCAGCACCTGGCTTTGGCTGTTACGGTAAAGTGTCTTGAGGTCGTCGGCCTCACGCTGGGCTACGCAGCCGGTGGCGACCAATGCGACCGCGGCGAGTATCATCCATGTCTGTCGTTTCATCGGGAGCCACTCCTTGGTGTCGGGTTTGACTGGCAGTGCAAGATTGTAACGGGTCGGCAATAGCCTGGGAAGTCGGGTGTTGGTGGGGGATAACACCTATCGTCGGGCGTAGCGGATAGGACATATGAAACAAGACGGAGCCACGATTTACCGGGCCGCTGCCATCCGCGACGCTCAGGGCGCAAGCGCCCGGCCGGGGGCTGTGGCTGTCCGTCACGGGCGGGTCGTCGCCTCGGGCCTCCCCGACTCGCTGCCCAAGCGTCTTACCAGGAACGCCACCTTTATAGACCGGCCCGACGAGTTGATTATCCCGGCCCTGGTGAATGCCCACGCACACCTGGACCTGACCGAACTGGGTCCGACACCCTACGGGGGAGACTTCACAGCCTGGCTGCGTGATCTGGTCAGCCGTCGGCCGACGGAGCCTAAACAGATCATCGACGCGGTCCGCCGTGGGTTGGTGCTCAGCCGGTCGGCGGGGGTGGGGCATCTTGGAGATATCGCCGGGTCGACAGCCGCGGTGATGGGTCGGCGTCAGGCGCCGCGCGAGGCGGAGATGCCGGGTGTCAGCTACATCGAGTGTTTCGGGCTCGGTGAGAGTCAGGCGTCCTCGATCACCCAGATGAAGCGGGCCCTGGAAGACCTGCCGTTTGAGTCACGGATCGATTTCCACGACCGCGGCGCGGTGCTTGGGCTTGGCCCGCACGCTCCGTACTCGACGGGGATGGATGTGTACAAGGCCGCCAACCGTCTTAGCCACGACCGGATCTACAGGCTGACGACCCACCTGGCCGAGTCTGCTGAGGAGATCCGGTTTGTGCGTGATGCCCAGGGCCCGTTCGCGGAGTTGCTTAAGGCGTTGGGCAAGTGGGACGATGGGATTGAGCCCAGCGGGCAACACCCGGTGCAGTGGCTTGAGCCCGTGCTCAAACACGCGCGATGGGTGCTTGCCCACTGCAACTACGTCGAAGATGAACATATCGACATCCTTCAGAAGACCGGGACGAGTGTGGCCTACTGCCCGGTGGCCAGTGAGTATTTTGGGCACGTGGATCATCGTTACCGTGACATGCTCGAGGCCGGGGTGAATGTCTGCCTGGGGACGGATTCGATCCTCTGTCAGCCGACGGATGAGCCCCAGCCGATGGGGATCCTCCCGCAGATGCGTCGGCTATTCAGGCGTGACCAGACCGACCCGGGCACGCTGTTGAAGATGGCGACGACCCACGGCATGCTCGCACTTGAGTTCTCCGAGACCGATGCGACCCTGCAGAAGCGCGCCCCCGCGGTGTTCGCCGCGGTGAAGATCGACAAAGATGATCCGCTTGATCCGTTGGTCCAGGTGTTGATGAACGACCACCCCGTCACGCCGATCAACGCGACACGCACACCGGCGGAGGAATAACCGCGAAGACGCGAAGAGCGCAGAGGAACGTGCGGGGAAGAGCAAGGCGCGGGGAAGAGCAAGACGAGGAATGTAGACAGGATGACAGGATTGACGGGATAGGATGGGCGGGCTCAGCGCGCACGCTTGATCTTGTCCATCCGGCCATCCCCACGGGAATCCCCCGGCAAAGCCGGGGGCTGAGGGACCATACTTTTGGTTTTTCTCTGTGCTCTCAGTGCTTCAGTGGTTAATGCTTGATTTCTTTCCTGTCTTCCTTGGGGTCCTTAGCGTCTTGGCGGTTGAAGTTCCTGGTCTAAAAGACCCCACGAGGTCCCGGCGGTAACGGCAGGCGCGGGATCGTCGGGACCGGGTCGAGTCCGCGTCCTGTTTATCCGTCATCTGGCCGGGGCGATCCGCTTGCAAGGCCCTTCACCGGCCACACCTTTTGAGTGT
>JAJDCT010000339.1 GCA_029260695.1 Phycisphaeraceae bacterium | reverse complement strand
GGGGTCGTTACTTCCGGTCGGCTGTTATAGACACAGGTGTGCCCGATAACCGTGCGGTGTCACGCCGGTTGGGCCCGATGCCTGATACATAAGATAACTTCTTGAGGAGAAGACCCTTGGCAGATGAACCCAGACAAGTGCCCGTGCAGGGCGATTCGGTTGAAGACCAGGCGAAGCAGCAGACCGGCCAACAGGTCCGGCTACGCGTTGACCACACCGGTATGGGCACGACCTACGCCAACGCATTCAAGACCAACGCCACCAGCGAAGAGGTCATCGTCGACCTGGGGTTGAATATGGTTGTCCCCAACCCCCAGGCATCGGGCGGTGAGGCGGCCGGGGACATACTATTTCAGGTGAACAACCGACTGATCCTGAATTACTACACAGCCAAGCGCCTAGCATTGTCGCTTGGTCAGATTGTCCGTGGCTACGAAGAGAAGTTCGGCGAGCTCAAGCTCAACGTCGCCGACCGCGCTAAGGACGGAAAGTAAGCGGTTGGTCCTAAGCGTTCGGCCCCGGGTCTGCCGGGGGATTTTTATCGTAGCGCTACACCGCAGTAACACCGTCATGCCAGGGTTTGAGATTTCAACCGTATGACTCAACACGCACACATCAACGCCGGGCCGGCAAACCCGGCGGCGATAGTCGACGAGCTGGTAGGGTTCCAGGGTCCGCCCGAAGAATTCCTGCGTCGGCTTCTGTCGGCGCAGTGCCAGCTGGGTTTAGCGGAAGCCGGCTCCGTCTTGCGCACCGGTGAGGGCGGACGCCCGGAAGTTCTGGCCGTCCACCCCGAACCGGCCCAGGGCGCGACCGCCCCCGTCTGGTTGGCACAGGCCGCCGAGGCCATGACATCGGTGGTCGAATCGGGGCAGACCGCTGTCCTGCCGGTGCATTCAACCGAAGAGCTCTACGGCCAAAACGCAAGCCAGCACCTGGTCATCCTGCCGTTGCGAGGCGGTGGTCAGGTCCGTGGCATCAGCGCGTTTGTGTTGTCTCATAATGACACTACGGTCCTCGATCAGTGCCGTGAACGTCTTGAGCTGACGGTCACACTGCTTAGCCTCTACGAGATGCGGCTGTCGCTTCAGCGCCGTCAAGGCGATCTGGACGTTTTCGCTGGCGCGATGAGTGTCTGTGCCGCGATCAACGAGCACCAGCGGTTCAAGGCCGCCGCCATCGCTTTCTGCAACGAGATCGCCAACCGCTGGCACGCCGAACGCGTCAGCCTCGGCATCCAACGCGGCGCCTACATCAAGCTCCAGGCGATGAGCCAGACCGAGCAGTTCAACCGCAAGATGCAGCTCGTCCAGGACATCGAGTCGGCGATGGAAGAGTGTATGGACCAGCAGATTGAGGTCATCCACCCCGCTCCGCCCGAGGCCCCTTACATCGCCCGCGCCTCCGCACGGCTCAGCGATAAGCACGGCCCGATCTCGGTGTGCAGCCTGCCGCTTCGGCGCGGCGACGAAACCGTGGGCGTACTCACCGTGGAACGCCCGGCCGACCGCCCGTTGAACCTACGCGACGCCGAGGGGCTCCGCCTGACCTGCAATCTCTGCGCCGCACTGATCGGGAACCTACACGACACCGACCGCTGGATCGGCGCGAAGCTGGCGGCCACCGCCAAACGTGCCGGTGCGGCTCTGGTCGGCCCACGACACACCTGGGCCAAGCTCACCGCCGTCGGTGTCTCGGCCGTGCTCATTTTTCTGGTCTTCGCCAAGGGGACATACAAAGTCGATGCCCCGTTCATCGTCGAGGCGCAGCAGGGGCGGGTCATCTCCGCGCCGTTCGACGGGTACATCAAACAGGTCAACGTTGACCCCGGCGACAAGGTCGTGGCCGGGCAAACAGTGTTGGCGCAGTTGGAGACCGCAGAGCTCAGGCTCCGCCGGGCGTCCCTGACCGCCGAGCAGCAGCGCTTCCTCAAAGAGGCGGACCTTGCAAGGCGAGAGAACAAGGTCGTCGAGGTCCAGATCGCCCAGCATCAGGCCGACAAGGTCGAGGCCGACATTGAGGAGATCGACTACTGGCTAAGCCGAGCGGATATCGTTTCCGAGGTCTCCGGCGTGGTAGTGGAAGGCGACCTCAAACGACGTGAAGGGCAGGTCCTCAGTAAGGGCGACGTGATGTTCGAGGTGGCCCAACTCGACGACCTGCGTGCCCGACTGGAGGTATCCGAAGACCGGATCGCCGACATCAACGAGGGCATGACCGGTGACATGGCGACCGCCGCACAGCCCGGGGTGTACCTGCGTTTTGAGGTCGAGCGGATCGAGCCGATGGCACAGGTCAAAGAGCAGAAAAACGTCTTCGGCGTCCGAGTCCGCCTGCTTGAACCCAGTGATAAACTCAGCCCGGGCATGGCGGGTGTCGCCAAGATCGACGCCGGCAAACGCTCCTACGCGTGGATCTGGAGCCGCCAGGCCGTGAACTGGTTGAGGATGAAGCTGTGGTTCTGATGTGATTAAGAGGGCCGCGAAGGTACGAGAAGACAAAGAAGGATGAGCCGCAAATGAACGCGGATGAACGCAAATGAGGAATGTAGCGGGGACTTGTTTTGCCCATTCGCGTTTATTTGCGTTCATTCGTGGCCTGTTTACTCCGGCTCTTAGCGCCTTCGCGGTTGTTCTGATTTGAGAGCACGACCTTGCCCGTAGACCGCCCGACATTTTCCGAGAGTTGGTACCGCGTCGCAGAGCTCAAGCCCAAGCTGCGTTCGCTGGTGCAGAGCTACCGGCAGCGCTACCGTGGGCGGACATGGCATGTCCTACGCGACTCGGCGAATAACAAGTTTTTCCGCCTGGACGAGCCGAGCTACCACTTCATCGGCCTGCTGGACGGTCGGCGTCAGGTTGCCGACGCCTGGAAAGTCTGTTGCGAGCAGCTCGGGGACAGCGCACCGACTCAGGGCGAAGCGATCCAACTGCTGGGCCAGCTATACCAGTCCAACCTCTTGGATGCGGACCTCCCGGCTGACGCCGCCGGGATGTTCGAGCGGTTCAGCAAACGCCGTCGCAAAGAAGTCGGCGGGTACTTCATGAACCTGCTGTTCTCACGCATCCCACTGATCGACCCAGACCACTTCCTGGATAGCTGGGTCAAGGCGTTCGGCTGGTGCTTCGGCCCGATCGGATTACTTCTTTGGACGGCGCTGCTGGCGTCGGGCCTCTGGGCGGTGACAGGCCGGGTCGACGACCTCTGGGATCAGAAGTCCGGCATCCTTGACCCGTCCAACCTCCCCTGGCTCTACGTCTGCATGATCCTCATCAAGGGGATCCACGAGTTCGGCCACGGGTTCGCCTGCAAGCATTTCGGCAGGCAGAGCCACTCCGGCGGCGAGGTCCACACGATGGGCATCATGTTCATCGTCTTCATGCCGCTGCCCTACGTCGATGCGACCAGCGCCTGGGCACTGCGCAACAAGTGGCACCGCGCCTTCATCGGTGCGGCGGGGATGTACGTCGAGGTTGCTATCGGTGCCGCAGCCGCCATCGTCTGGGCAAACTCAGTGCCCGGCACACTCACCCACGCGCTGGCCTATAACCTGATCTTCATCGCCGGCGTTACCACGCTCCTTTTCAACGCCAACCCCCTGATCAAGTTCGACGGCTATTACATCCTCTCCGACCTGCTGGAAACCCCAAACCTCGCGCAGCGTGGCAAGGACTACCTCTACTACCTGGTCAAGAAATACGCCTACGGCGTCCGTCGGCCGCGCGATCCGTCTCACTCCACGGGTGAGCGGTTCTGGCTGGTCTTCTACGCCATCGCCGCCGCGATCTACCGTGTTTTTATCTCCGTATCGATCATCCTGTTCGTTGTCGATACGCTGAAATACCTCGGTATCCTCCTGGCGATGTCGGGTGTGATCGGTTGGATAATCATGCCGGTGTTCAAGTGGGTGCACTACCTGCTGGCGAACCCCGAGCTGCACCGTGTGCGTGTACGGGCCCAGTTGGTGACGGTCTTGTTTCTAGCTGTGCTGATCGGTTCGTTGGGCCTTATCCCCGCGCCGCACCATGTGCGTGGTGAAGGGGTGGTCGAGCCCGGTCGGATCGAGATGGTCTTTGCCGGGACAGACGGGTTCATCCAAGATGTGCTGCCTTCCGCTACGCAGGTCAAGGCAGGCGGCGCCGAGTTGTTTACCGCGACCAACCACGAGCTTCAGATCGAGCGCCGCCGATTGCTTGCCGAGCGTGGTTTATACCAGGCGTATTACCGTCAGGCGCGTTCGGATGAGCCGGCGCAGGCGCAGATCGTGCAAGGCCAGATCGAGGCGGTTAAAGAGCAACTGGACCGCGTTGAGCAGAAGATCTCAGCGCTGCGCGTGCCGGCCGCTTTTGATGGCGTCTGGGTCAGCGAGAAGGCGGACCGTCTTGACGGCTCATTCGCGAAGCAGGGTGAGCCCATCGGCATGTTGGCCGACACGCAACGGTTAGTGATCCGGGTTACGACCGACCAGTACGTCGGGCCCAAGGTGATGCGTGATTCAGGCGAAGGCTCGACGGTGCAGATGCGTGTCCGGGGTCGGCCCGACGTCTTGTTGGAAGGCCGCGTGGTCAGGGTGCTGAATGCGGCGCGTCGTGAGCTTCCTTCAGCGGCGTTGGGTTATTCCGGTGGCGGGTCGATCGCGATCGACACCGAAGACCGTGAGGGCACCCGTGCGCAGGAACCCTTCTTCGAGATTCAGATCGAACCCATTACCGAAAACGATGCGCCGGCCCCGTTGTATGCGGGGCAGCGCGTTGTCACCCGATTCACATTGCCGGACACGCCGCTATTGAAGCAATGGTGGTTGGCGATCAGGCAGGTCATCCAACAAAGGTTCTGACCTTACGCGATGAGTATCACTACGAATCAACAGCGCATGCCCGGTGACGCCGGCCCGGTACAAACGGGGCTAGCACCGGCGTGGTCGGCACCGGTGGGCGCGTGGCGGATGCTAGCTCAAAGGCGTGATGCGCCCAAGCTCCCAAAGGGACTCGACGCCGCGTGGGATTCTGCGGTTAGCTTGTTTGTCCCGATGGTCCCCCGCCGGGGGAGGTACCTCAAGCGCGCCGAGCGTGTGCTGGCGATGGAGGGCGAGTATCACGGATTAGCCGAGGCGGAGTTACACGAGCAGGCGGTGAAGCTGCGTGGCGTTTTCCGGCTGGGGCGCGAAGTTGCCGCCGATGTGGATCGGGCCTTGGCGCTGGTGCGTGAAGTATCTCGGCGTGAGCTTGGGATGGAGCCCTACCGCGAACAGGTCGCCGCGGCGGTGGCGATGGTAGAGGGCTGCCTCGCTGAATTGGCAACGGGTGAAGGCAAGACGTTGGTGGCCACCATGCCCGCGGTGATCGCGGGCTGGCGGGGGCGGGGTTGCCATGTGATGACGGTCAACGATTACCTTGCCAAGCGCGACGCGACCGGGCTCAGCAAGCTGTATGCCGCCTGCGGGCTGAGCGTCAGCTGGGTCGATGGTGAGATGCTCCCCCCGGACCGCAAGCGGTCATACGACGCCGACATCACCTACTGCACCAACAAAGAAGCGGCCGCGGACTACCTGCGCGACCGGCTGCAGTTGGGCAGGATGCGCGGCCTGACCGAGGCACTGGTCGCGAAGATCAATCACGGCGGGATGAGCGGGGTCGATCGGCTTGTGATGCGTGGCCTGGAGACGGCCATCATCGACGAGGCCGACTCGCTGCTGATCGACGAAGCGGTAACCCCGTTGATTATCTCGACCGAAGCCCCCAACGCCGAACAGGACCTCGCTTTTGAGCAGGCGGCAAAGATCGCCAACCGGCTAGAGCGTGAGGAACACTACAAAGTCAACCTGAGATACCGCGACGCGGACCTGACCAGAGCGGGCAAATCGTATGCCGCCGAGTTGTGCGACGGCCTGCCGGGTATCTGGCAGAGCCCGCGTATGCGCGACGAGCTGATCGTTCAAGCCATCACCGCGAAAGAGCTTTTCCTCAAGGGCCAACAGTACGTCGTGCAGGAAGGCAAGGTGGTGATCGTCGATGAATCGACAGGCCGACTGATGCCCGATCGCAGTTGGCGCCACGGGCTGCACCAGGCGGTCGAGGCGAAGGAGCGTTTAGAAGTCACCCCGGCGAAGGACACGATGGCGCGGGTGAGTTTCCAGCGGTTCTTCCGCATGTACCGGCGGCTGTCCGGGATGACCGGGACGGCCTGGGAAGAGCGACACGAGTTATGGCAGGTCTACAAACTCCCGTCCGTGCGTATCCCGACGCACAAACCTTGTATCCGTATCCAGCACCCTGACCGTGTGTTCGGCTCTGGCGAAGCGAGATGGAACGCGGTGGTCGAGGAGATCCGACGTACCCACAAGAGCGGCCGACCCGTGCTCATCGGGACGCGGAGTGTCGAGGCAAGTGAGAAGCTCAGCTCGATGCTCACCGCGGTAGCACTCAAACACGAGGTACTCAACGCGGTGCGTCACGAGGAGGAGGCTCAGATCGTCGAGCAGGCCGGCCAGCCCGGTCGGATCACCGTAGCGACGAACATGGCGGGACGCGGCACGGACATCAAACTCGGCCCGGGGATCGCCGAGGCGGGGGGGCTGCATGTGATCTCGACCGATCGTAACGAGTCCGGGCGGATCGACCGGCAGTTGTACGGCCGGGCAGGCCGGCAGGGCGACCCCGGGTCGGCGATCGCTTTCATGAGTCTCGAAGATGAGTTGGTCGGCAAGTATGTGGGGGGTGCGAGCCGACGCGCCTCAAAGCGGGCGGGTGACCGCGAGGTATCGGGTTCACGCATGAACCGGCTTTTCCGGCAGGCACAGGCACGCGCTCAGCGTCTCGCCCGACGGCAGCGCAAGGGCGTTCTCAAGAGCGATGACTGGATGGAAGAGAATCTGGGATTTGCTGGGCGCGAGTATTAATTAGCTAAGCCGTCAAGTCATCCAAGACATGTTGCAATAGCATCCTCCCTCAGTCCCCGGCTCTGCCGGGGGATCGTTTGTTGGCGTGGACTAATCCCCCGGCAGAGCCGGGGACTGAGGGAGGAAAAAAAATGTGTGTACGCTTGACTGGTGTGGTCGTGTCATACGGATCACGATTAAAACTCGTGCCCTTCAATACGGGCCAATCCCCCGGCAGAGCCGGGGGCTGAGGGGCGAAACAAAGTGTTTGCGTTTGTCTGGCGTGGTCGTGTCATTCCCCGCCGACCGGCTCCAGGCTGTGCAGCCGGACGGGGAAACCGGCTATGAGTTTCGCGTCGGGGTTTTCTATTGTGAAGACGCAGCGCACGGTCTCGCTTGCGGTGTCGATGATGCGGTAGACGTGCTTGAGCTTGCCCGGGAGTGTGGCGTTGATCGGGTCGCCGGCTTCAAGCTGGTAGACCCTGCCGACCTTGAGCCGGTCAAACACGCTGACCGGGAGATTGATGTGCGCCTCCAGCGGGCTTAGCACGGCCACGGCGAGGACCGGGTCGGACTGGGTCAGGGTTGCGCCGGGCTCGGCGTTGCGCTCGATCACCTCCCCATCGAACGGGGCCAACAGACGCAGGCGGTTCAGG
>JAJDCT010000338.1 GCA_029260695.1 Phycisphaeraceae bacterium | reverse complement strand
ACCGCCCCCGCAAAAATGCAGGGCGTCTAGTAGATTGATGATTGAATAATATTGGGTGTCAGACGATAGGCCCCGGCCCCTGTACTCGAGAGCCACCTGCCAAACCCCGTGACTTGTCGCATCGTTCTGTTACGCCGCGATCCAACACGACGGACAGGCGCACGGCTCACACGCCGCCTCGATCACCCGGCCGATCTTCGCGGTCATCGCCTCATCCAGCCCGACAAACTCCACGCCGTAGACGTGCCTGTGAAACCCCACGCACTCACGATGCACCACACGGACACACAGCGTGGCGCTGAGGTGTTCGCACTGCAGATCGACCTCGAGGTCGTCCCCGATCTCTACAAGCTTGGCGCTCTTACGGAAGATCTTCATCCCCCCGGCCGACAGGTCGAACACCTCCCCGAACAGGCTGGTCGCGTGTTGGTTGCGTAGCCGTGGGCTGCGCCGCTGATCCGACGGGTTGGATTCGGTGTGATCGGCCATAGTCCCCGGATCGGCCCGCACCGTTCCCGGCTTGACCCATAACCACGACTCAAGTGTCAAACCGTCGGGCCTGTGCCGGTTACACCGGTCGTCGGCGTCGTATCAAACCTAACACACCAAGCCCAAACACCCCCAATGTCCCAGGCTCGGGGATCACCGAACCCGGCGGCGGGAGAGTCCCCGCGTTCCAGTTGCCCAACACCACATTGAGGTCTTCGATGCCGACAAACCCGTCGCCCGAAGGGTCGCCCGCCAGCAGGTTGCCCGCGGGGACGTTGGTATTCCAAACGCCCAGCACAATATTCAGGTCCGTGATGCCCACGAACCCGTCCCCGTCCAAGTCGCCGACGATCGGGACAACCAGTTGGATCAGGTTGTCGTTACTGTTAAGAGGGTGCTGCACATTCACATAGGCCAACCCAGGGTTGATCGGGTCGAAGTACAGCCCGGTCGGCTCCGCGTTCAGCACACCCAGTGACGCCCATCTCGCGATCCGCTCGGCCACGCCGTCGTTGTCCGTGTCCTCCGCTCGCCAGATGTCGCCCGTGGTCGAATCTTCAAGGATGTAGATATTCCCAAAGGCGTCTATCGCAAGGTTATCTGCGTTCTCAAAGACATCACCCGGCACATCCACCCCCACTCCCGTAGCCGCGTCGATCGTAAAATTATTCACAAACTCGCGGACCGTCACCGAACTGGAGCTTGTCAACTCGATGGAAAAGACCTGATCGGTGGTGGTCGTTGCCATATAAAGGACTTCGTTGCCGTTGGCGAGTTTCCCGATCTCCAGATCCTCTGGCCGAAAGTAATCGCTCGCACCGACATCGTTCGCCGCCGTACGGCCCGGCCTCGTGTTCCCCCCGACGATGGTAAGTGGGTCGGTGATCCCCGGGAGGCTATTGCCCACCGCGTCGGTCAGCGGGACCCATGTCGCGGCACCCGTATTCGCCCCGTCACCCGCCACGTCGTCCTTTAACACAAAGCTCTGGCCTTGGGCTAAAGCCGAGGAGCTATTCGGATTGGTCGGGACGTACTTGTAGACACCGCCGCCATTGACCTCGTCGATGAAGTAGAAGTTCCCGGCCGCATCGAACTTCAGCCCTTCCTGCGAGACATTGGGGATCGCGGTCCGCTCGACGAAGTTGATCGCCGTGGTGCTCGGGTCGGCAAGCGGGTTGGTAATCTCGAAAAGCCGGCCCTGAGCCGCCCACTCCTCACCGGTGATCACCGTTCCCCAAGGCGTCCAGGTAGAACCGTCGAACGCGCCCCAGGAGAAGTTGAAACCCAGGTTGACCAACTCCCCGGTGCTGCGGTCGTAGCGTGACATACCCGCGTTGTTCCCTGTCTCATGAGCGACGAACAGGTACCGCCCCGCGTCGGGGCCGGTTTCATTGGTCGTGATCATGTCCCAGGCACCCAGCTTGGTCGGGCTGAGGTAGTCCGGGTCGTTCTTGGATACCAACGAGCTCTGCGACGTCACGCCGTCTGACAAGAGGAACGGGCTGTTGAGTTCTTGGGCGCTGTTGAATGGCGCGTCGATCGCCGAGTTGGGTAGGGGGGTGAAGTCGATCGCCGTCCCCCCGTAAACTTGTGTGGCCGACAGGGCGGCCATAAGCCAAACCGCTCCACAAGCGATGACACTCACAGCCAGTTGGCGCGTATCGTTCTCACAAGGACAGGTGGCGCAGACCGTAACCGGATGATGCATGGCAGGTTTCTCCTCTTCGTTGACTCTAAATCGACCGCCATCCGGCATGGGACAGGCACCTAACATGATATACGATAACCGCGCAAAATAATAGCAAAATCCCGGTAGGGGGATGTCAGGATCGTTAGAACTATATAATGGGGGATTGTACCTATACGGCTATAACAATCAGGCGGTCTGGGGATACGACTAATCCTCAATGACTACGCTGTCGTCAACCACGCCAGCTATCTTCTCATCAAGCGAGTTGAGGTAATCAAGCCGCAGCTGCTTGGAGCGCACGATCAGGTCGTGCCGCTTGGTTTCGAAGTGGGCGCGGGCCGCCAGGACCGCCACCACGGACGTCACCAGGCAGTACGTCAACAGGCAGAGAACCAACCAGATCAGGATGGGCGGTACCGTACTCACACAGTGCGTATCGGGCCAGCCACACAGTCGTCTTGACACCCCAATGCCCCGCATGCCGTTATCGGGCACATCCGGTCCGCATAACCGCCAAACACTTCATCACGATACCGCCTTCAGCGCCTTTCGGCCCGTGAACCGCTACACTTTCTCCATGCACGGGGCCATCAATAAGCTGACCGCCTGGTTCGTCACAGGCCTGTTACTCTTCGCTGCCAACCCAGCGATCGCACAGGTTGATGACGTCCTGCTGCAGGTCCCACGCGAACACCTGGGCCTCGCCGGACAATCAAGGCTCGGGGCATGGACACCCCTGCGCATCACGCTTGAAAACCAATCCTCCGAACCCAGGCAAGTCCTCTGCCGCTGGCTACTGAACGACGCTGACGGCGACCGCGTCAGGGCACAACGCCGGGTCACCCTCGACGCCCTCACCACACAAGACGCATGGCTCTACGGCCCGCTCCCGGTTAGGGCACGACACAATAATCCCTGGGTCATACAGATCCTCAACGAAGACGCTTCCGTCGAACTGGCCCGCACCGAAACGCGCCCCACCAGCGTCCACCCACCTACGCAACGCATGATCGGGATCGCTGGCTGGCAGGACATGGGACTCACCGCCTACACCTCTCAAGCCACAAGCCACGAACCCATCACACTCGTCAACGGCCTATCGCTGACCTCACTGCCCGACCGCTGGTACGGGTTGTCGGCCATCGACACACTCATCTGGTCTCGCGGCGGCGGTGATCCCGACGACCCCCTGGTTTCAAGCAACACCCAACAGGCACT
>JAJDCT010000337.1 GCA_029260695.1 Phycisphaeraceae bacterium | reverse complement strand
CAACTGCTGCTGGAGCCCAACCGCCTCAAGCAACTGGCAGAACAAGCCCGACCTCAAGCTCTCCGGCGAAGCCATGATGGCCGACCTCCAAACCGCCACCGGCGGCACCGCCGAGTACTTCATCGACTACCACTCCACCATTACCACCCTCGCAGACGCTGACGACTTCATGTTCATACACCCCGAAAAAGGCCACACCGTAGACCCCTTCTGGACCAATCTACTCAAAGAAACCTCCACCCTCGGCTTCGTCGGGTCCACCAGCACCGGACCCACAAGCGCCAACTTCGGTGAGATCGAACTCGGCGCAGGCTTTGACGCCACCTTCGAAACCGCCTTCCACCCCACACGAGGCGAAGACTACTACGAAGAACTCGGCAAGGACGTCGGCGTCGCCTTCTTCAAAGCACTCGCACGCGTCAAAGCCGACATCGACGCCGACGGCTTCGTCGGCATCACCGACCTGAACGTCATACTCGGCAACTGGAACCAATCCGTCCCCGTCGGCGACATCGACCTGGGCGACATCGGAGGCATCGGCGACGGCTTCATCGGCATCGGCGACCTCAACGTCGTGCTCTCCAACTGGAACACAGGCACACTACCACCCCCCATCGAATCACTCATCCCAGAACCCACCACACTCACACTCCTGACACTCGGCACACTCGCCACTTTCCGCAGACAACGCCGCTAGATCAGCACAACCAGGCCCTGTCATACCGGAATCGAGTCTTGATTTGTGCGCACACTTTCAGCGATCCGCCGACGAAAACTTTTGTCGGAGGGCATATCCCTTTATCCGCATAACCACCACGCTTTACACCACACTCAGCAGCCCGCTAAACCACCCCCATGCGCACAAACCTGTCGCGGCGGCCCATAGTAGACCCCCCGCATATGACGAAGCGGCAACGGATGAAACGTTTGCCAGCTTCCGGGGTCGGGGGTGCCGACAACCTCACGACGACGATCGTCAGCTGCCTGAGTATCCAAAGATTAGCAGGACCGGGACTCGAGGGCTGCCCCCACGGAAAGGCGTACTCAAAAGGTGCGTCCGGTGACGGGACTTGCAAGCGGATCGTCCCGGCTAGATGACGGATACACAGGATGCGGGCCCGACCCGGTCCCGACGTGCCGCGCCTGCCGTTACCGCTGGAGAATCGTGGGTTTTAGAGATTAAGAGTGAACCGTGAAGACGCGAAAAAGGACAGGCATGCAGAATTAACCACAGAGGGCACAGAGGTCGCAGAGAAGAAAAGATCGGGCGTGATCCGCCGATTACGCGGATGACGCAGATCAGGAATATGAAATATGACGCACATTGACGCCCCATGAAGCGCCGCGACTTGTCGCGCCGACTTTTAAATCGGTGTCATCGGCGTAATCTGTGGGCGCTCCCCCCCCCCACTTCCAACACACTTAATTATCTGACGGCTCACTCGAACCATTCGGTGTATTGCGAGGCGCGTTATCACCCAGGTCGTTCTCCGCCAACAGCGTGAACAGCTTCCGCCGAAGGATCTGGCCAGACAACAGCGGGTCGTCGGTGTGGATCGCGATCGCTGGCAAACCCCGAGGCCGAACCAGCAAGGGGTACGCGTAATGGATGCTAAGCTCCGCAGCCAACAGCGATCGGCACATCTCCGCAAGTGTCTTGCCCTGCCCCAACTCTACCGCCAGGATACTCACCTCACTAAACGGCAACTGGTGCCGCTCCAACAACCGACGCGCAAGGTCGGCATGAGATGTTATCAAACGAACCACCGAGTGATCCGCCGAATCAACGACACTCAATGCAGCCAACTCCAGAGGCTTCCCATGGAACACCTCAATCACCTCCAGCAGCCGGCCGACGCGGTTGTCGACGAAGACGCTGAACTGGATGTTGCGTGGCGGCTCGTAGCCGCGTGCGGTCTGATCGCTCACAGGCGCTTGTGACATGACAGCTACATCCTAGGCGACACAACCGACCGCCGTAAAGACTAAATCCCGTGTTTCACACACTTTTGTGGAAAACCGGGGGTAACCGGGGGTAACCAATGAAGATGCCACCACCCAAGGTCCGATCATGTGCGGGCAACCGAACGATAACAAGTGATCTCCCAGATAAACTTCGGGAAGGTTTCGCGGGTGAGCCCGGGGGAAATACCGGGGGATCCCGGGAGTCAGGCGGTGACCGCTTCGTACCAACGGACCGTGGGCTCCAGCCCCTGCTCGAAACCAACCACCGGCTCGTACCCGATCGTGCCGGCCGTCAGACCCAGGTCCGCCAGCGAGTGCCTCACATCACCCGCCCGATCGTCCCGATGCTCCGGCGTCAACTCCGGACAGCCAAGCAACTTCGCCATCATCGCGGCGAGTTCGTTCACCGTCACACGCTGCCCCACCGCCACGTTCAGCACCTCCCCACCGATCGCCTTCTCGCACCGGGCCGCCAGGAGATTCGCATGCACCGCGTTGTCTACGAAAGTGAAGTCGCGCGACTGTTCACCATCACCAAAAATCACCGGGTGCTCCCCGGCGATCAACGAACTTGCAAACGCGGCGATCACCGCGGCATAAGCCGAGTTTGCATTCTGACGAGGCCCGAAGATATTGAAGTACCGAAGCGAAGCTGTATCAAGCCCGTAGCTCCCGGCATACGCACGCATCAAAGCCTCGCAGCCCACCTTGTTCGCCGCGTATGGGCTCTTCGCCTTCACCGGCATCGTCTCGATCTTCGGCAGCGTCTCCGAGTCGCCATATGCAGACGAACTCGCAGCAAACATCACACGCTTCACGCCCGCGGCCCGCGCCGCCTCCAACACGTTCAGCGTGCCCGTCGTGTTCACCTCGTTATACAAAACCGGAAGCTCGACACTGCGGGGCACAGACCCCAACGCCGCCTGATGGAAAACATAATCGCATCCCTGGGCCAATGTCTTAAGCAGGTCCGCATCAAGGATCGAGCCCTCGACAAAGTTCAATTTGTCGCCGGCACGCTCACGGTAGGTTTCGAAATTCTCAACATCACCGCCGGAAAGATCGTCGATGACGGTGACCGACGTACCCAGATCGATCAGGGCCTCGCTGAGGTGCGAACCAATAAACCCCGCCCCGCCGGTGACCAATGCCCGCCCCCCATCAAAGAAGTCGCCGTGCTGTTGCCGCCAGTCAATGATCGCCATGTCGTGTCCCTATCGATCTATGTTGATAGTGAGTGTGATAGTAAAGTTGATTCTATCCCCCACCCCTACAGACGACCAGCAGACGCCGGGAATAACCCCCCCCGAAAACCGCAGACACCTCACTCCGCGTCGTCGACCAGCTCAACGTGGGTGTATTGATCGAGGTTACAGGTCACCACCTCGCCGTCATCCTTGCGCAGTACCAGCCGATCCAGCCAGAGCTTGTCGTCCTTGGCATGCGCGTACCACGACCCGGTCTTTGCCTGCTCGGTGCGGACCACCAGGCCCTCGACTCGCTCGGTCCAGACCTCCGCCTTACGGGGGATCTGCTGCGTGACGGCGACCCGTTGGCCGACCTTGAATTCATCCGTGGGCTGTGTCATCGCTGTGGCTCCTGCAGACCCGCAAACCATATCGGATCGGTCTGAA
>JAJDCT010000336.1 GCA_029260695.1 Phycisphaeraceae bacterium | reverse complement strand
CAAGGCGAGTCGCTTCGTCAGACATCTACTCTCGGTTGGTCGCAAGAAGAATCAGTCCCGCTTGTCGCGCTCGATGAAGGCGTAGGCGTTGTGGTTGTGGATCGATTCGTAGTTGGTGCTGTTGATCTGGTACCAGCAGATACGGTCCTCTTCATCCAGCGAGATCGCCAGGTCGCGGACGATGTCTTCGACGAACTTGGGGTTCTCGAAGGCGTCCTCGGTGACGAACTTCTCGTCCGGGCGTTTGAGGACCGCGAAGACCTGGGTGCTCGCGGCCATCTCGACAACCTTGAACAGCTCCTCGATCCACATGCTCTTGCCGAGGCCGAAGCGTACCTTGGCTTCGATCTCGCAGCGCTGGTTGTGTGCACCGTATTTTGAGATCTCTTTGGAGCAGGGGCACAGGCTGGTCGCGGGGACCTTGACGCCCATGACGAAGTCGTCCTTGGCGTTGCTGGAGCACTCGAACGAGACCTCGATGTCGATCTTCCCGACCTGCCCGGTGACGGGGGCGGGCTTGTCGATGAAGTAGGGGAATGACAGCTCCATGTGGGCTTCTTCGGCCTCGAGCCGGTCTTTGATTTCGTGGCAGATGTCCATCAGCTGGTCGGAGCGCATCGAGTCGTGGTGGCGGTTGAGCACCTCCAGGAACCGGCTCATGTGCGTGCCCTTCTGGTGGTGGGGCAGGGCGACGTACATGTTGACTTTGGCGACGGTGTGCAGGCCTCCGCCTGTGATGGGGCAGTGAAGGCGGATGGGGTAGCGGATGTCCTTCACGCCGACCTTGTTGATGGCGATCTTGCGGAGGTCCGGGCTGCCCTGCACGTCCGGCATGGCTGTGGCGTTCTTGGTGGTCATGGTGTGTCCTGGCGGTGTGGGGGGCGTGGGGGCCCGTCAGTGTCAGCAATAGTAGGCGGGCAGGGGGTGGCAGGCAATCATGCGTCCGACATGTCTCAGGAAGGTGGATTATCTGGCCGTGGGGTGACGACATGGCCCTGCCGGGCGGCCCTAATCGGGTACCATACGCTTGTTACAGCCTAGGAGATGACGGGAAACCCATGGCAAGCCAAAAACCTCCAAGCCGATCCAGCGGTTACGTTGGCGTGGTCGTTGAGCACGCGGCGTACCGTAGTTTCAGCGAGTTCACCCAGACGCAGGCCTGGACGCCGGCGGTGAACGTCTATCAGGTCGGCAATCTCCTGCACGTCTGCCTGGACCTTGCGGGGATCGACCGGGACAAGATCGACGTGCGGATCGAGCCCGGCCGACTGACCGTCAGCGGGGTCCGGCAGGCACCCGAGCCGGGCACGGAAAAGCAAGGCCAACCCCCGGGCCCAGGCCCGATGAAGATACTCACCATGGAAATCGACTACGGCGCCTTTCGGCGAGTGATCCAGGTACCCCAAGGCGTTGACCTGGACGCGGTCCGCAGTGAGTACCGCCAAGGCGTGCTGTGGATCACCATGCCCTTGAAGTAGCGACACACCCGCCCCCCGGAAGCCCCCCGGAAGCCCCCCGGAAGCCCCCCGAAAGTCCCTCGGACGATCTGTCGGAAGCATTACCACACCGAATACAAGACCAACACCTTGAGCAAGACAACGAAGAAAAAACCGTCCCCCAATAAAGGGGGGAAACGCAAACCCGTCAGGCGTAAATCGGCCCTGAAGCCTAAGTCACAAGTTGCTGTAGGCGAGCAATCCCAAGCCGCCGTAGCGACGTCGCAGGTGATACCCGAGCCGTTTGACCCCGCGAAGGCGACGATCCCCGAGGTGCTTCCCGTGCTCCCGGTGCGTGGGAGCGTGATGTTCCCCGGGACGATCGTGCCTTTGGGTGTGGGCAGGCCCGCCAGCCGGAAGATGTTGGATGAGTCGCTGCCCAAGTCCAAGATCATCGCGCTGTTCAGCCAGAAGGATGAGGAGGTCGAGAACCCCACCGCCGACGACCTGCACACGGTCGGGACCGCCGCGATGGTGCTCAAGCTCATCCGTCAGCCCGACGACAACATCTCCCTGATCGTCCATGGGCTGGGACGGATCACGCTTGAAGAGGTCACGCAAACCAAGCCGTATTTCAAGGCCCGTGTCAAGACGCCTACCGAGCGCCCCGGCTCCGGCAAGAAGTTCGACGCCGAGGTCAGCCAGCTGCGCGACCAGGCCCACGACCTGATCGACCTTTCGCCCAGCGCGCCTGAGCAGGCGCTGACGGTGATGATGAATATCGACGACCCGGGCACGCTTGCCGACTTCCTGGGTGCGAACCTGGCGCTGGATGTCGAGCAGAAGCAGGACCTGCTGGAGGAACTCAATATCGCCAAGCGTGTCCGCATGGTCCACGTCCACCTGTCCAGCCAACTAGAGATCCTCCGGCTCCAGGAGAAGATCCAGGAGGATGTGCAGTCGTCGATCGGCGAGACGCAGCGGCGGTTCTACCTGCGCGAACAGATCAAGGCTATCCAAAAAGAGCTCGGCGAAGACGAGGCCGGAGCGGACCACACGATCACGCAGTTGGAGAAGCG
>JAJDCT010000335.1 GCA_029260695.1 Phycisphaeraceae bacterium | reverse complement strand
CCGCCGCTAACCAAGCCCAAAAGTTCTGCACCGACGCCGGCCGCACCGCCCCAACGCTCTACACCGACGGCAACCACGACTACAAAAAACTTCTCCAACGTGACGACATCGACGCCGTCTTCATCTCCACACCCTGGCGTTGGCACTGCCCCCAGGGTGTCGACACCATGCTCGCCGGCAAGCACGCATTCATCGAAGTCCCCATGGCCCTCACCATCGACGAGCTCTGGCAACTAATCGATACCTGCGAGAAAACACAACGCCACTGCATGATGCTGGAGAACGTCAACTTCGGCCGAGACGAGCTGCTCGCACTGAACCTCTGCCGACGCGGCGTGCTCGGCGACCTGACCCACGGCGAGGCGGGATACATCCACGACCTACGCTACCAGATGCACGACACCGACCACGGCACCGGCTCCTGGCGTACCGCCTACCACACACAGGAGAACGGCAACCTCTACCCGACCCACGGCCTGGGGCCGGTCGCCCAATACATGAACATCGACCGCACCGACGACCGCTTCGATTCGATCGTCTCCATGAGCAGCCCCGCGCTAGGCAGGCAGAAGTTTGCAAAAGAAAACTTCCCGCCCGATCACCCAAGAAACCAGGCTAAATACATCAGCGGCGACATCAACACCAGCCTCATCAAAACCCACCTCGGCCGGACCATCATGGTCCAATGGGACACCGCCACCCCGCGCCCCTACTCCCGCCACAACCTGATCCAGGGCACCAACGGCGTCTTCGCTGGCTTCCCAACACGCTTGGCATTAGAAGGACGCGGCAGCTACCACGAATGGACCCAGGGCGACGCCATGCAGGAAGTCTACGACGAGTTCGAGCACCCCCTGTGGAAGCGCATCGGTGAAGAAGCCACCCGCGCCGGCGGCCACGGCGGCATGGACTACGCCATGACCCTCCGCATCATCGAATGCCTGCGTGAAGGTTTGCCCATGGACCAAAACGTCTACGAAGGCGCAAGCTGGTCCGCCGTCCGCCCGCTAAGCGCCTGGTCTGTCGCCCACAACGGCCAACCCGCCAGCTTCCCCGACTTCACCCGCGGCCATTGGCAAGCCACCGCACCGCTTGGCATCGTCACTTAATCTGCATTGACACCGTATTCATCTACGCAACACCACCTAGCCCCTCAGGCCCCGGCTCGACGGGGGGGACTCCCACACACCCACCACAAACTAAAAAACCCCGGCACGGGCCGGGGTCCATAGAAGAGGACAAAGCGGGAGGGGGGCTTTGTCGATTAATTACAGATCCAGTTGCGAGCCAGCGTCTGGTTTGCCCTCATGCTTAGGCCCGTCACCGTCCGGGCCGCCGTGGCCATGCTTCCCGTGCTCACCGTGCTTGCCTTTGCGTTCTTCGCGGTGCTTGCGCATCTTTTCCAGGTTCTCATTGAGTTGAGCCTTCTGTTCGTCGTTGAGCATCTCGCGGACGGCGGCCATCTTTTCATCGCGGGTCTGGTCGGACTGCATCGTCTCTCGCAGCGTTGCCCTCTGCTCGTCGGTCAGGTCGAGGTTGCCAAAGAGCTTTCGGCCGCGGGGATGGCGGTCACCCTTCGGCGGGCCATCACCGTCGGGCCCCTCGCCGTGCCAGCCGTGGGGGGGGCCGACCCCGCCGTCATGCTTCTTGTTCTTCCACTGCTCCATGCGCTCTCGTATTTTGGTGATGCGCTCGTCGAACGTGGCCTGCTGCTCTTCGTTGAGTATGCCCCGGATCTCGTCGTGCGCCGCGTCCGGCTTCGGGGCCGACTCCATCAGCGCCTTGATCTCTTCGTGCACCGCCTTGACGGCCTCTTTATCGTCGCCCTGGCGTGCGGCCCTCATCTTCTCTTTCAACGCCTGAATCTCATCACGATGAGCCTCGTGCCAGGCCTTGCGCTCATCGCCAAACGCCCTCATCGTTTCTTTGACCTGCGTCTTCTGCTCCTCGGTCAGCTCCATGCCGCCAAACAATCGCTTGTGCATCGCTTTGGGGCCGTGCTCGCCGGGGCGGTCAGCGCGTGGTCCGTGCTCACCTTTCTCACCGTGATGCCACTTACCATCCTTGTCGCCCTGATGATGTCCTGGCCGATCGCCGTCGCCGGGGCCTTGGCCTTCCTGTTCCGCCATCGCGATCCCGCCGGTCAGTGCGATCACCGACGCGAGGATCAGGGTTCTGCCGGCTGTGTTCTTGTATCCAAACATAGCTGTATGTCCTTTCCGTAACATTGAGTTTTCGGTACCACTCCCGGGCTTACGGGTACAACGCCCAACATCCCCGTGTATTGCAGCCGGCGGTAAACCCCCGACGATTCCCCCCGGAGATTCCCCCGTTGGTCCATCGACTCAATTGCACCTATCATTCGCCCGGCGGGGGCGTAAACACTCTTATCGGCCATCGGGCGGAGCAGCACCATGACCCAGAATCAGCCCCCTCAAAACGTACAACCACCCCAGCCCGAACCCCTCCCCGGGGTCGACCGGATCATCGCCGTCGGGGCCGGCAAGGGTGGCGTCGGCAAGTCCACCGTGTCGGTCAACCTCGCCGTCGGCCTGGCACGCGCCGGTGCCAAAGTCGGGCTGCTCGATGGCGATATCTACGGCCCATCCTTCCCGACCATGCTCGGGCTCGCCGGCCAACCCCCAAAGGCACGCGGCAACGTCCTGCTCCCATTCGAAACCCACGGCCTAAAAGCCATGACACTCGGCGCACTGGTCGAAGAAGAAAAACCCCTGATCTGGCGCGGCCCCATGGCCCACGGCGCCTTCCGACAGATCGCCATGCAGACCGAATGGGGGGAACTGGATTACCTCATCATCGACCTGCCCCCAGGCACCGGCGACGTCCCCCTGACCATGAGCCAGCTCCTGCCACTCACCGGCGCGGTCGTCGTCTGCACACCGCAAAAAGTCGCACAGGACGACGCCCGCCGTGCTGTCCGAATGTTCCAGACCCTGAACATCGAAGTCCTCGGCGTCGTCGAAAACATGAGCTACTTCATCGGAGACGACGGCAAGGAATACGACATCTTCGGCAAGGGCGGCGCTCAAGCCATGGCCTCACAGATGGACCTGCCCTGCCTCGGAACCCTCCCGATCAACACCGCGCTGCGCCGCAACTGCGACGGTGGCGACCCCACCGTCAACTTCACCGCACCCGGAAAACTCGCCGACGAACTCAACGCCCTGGCCCAAACCTTCACCGCCCGCGTCGAAGATTTCCTCGCCTCCGGCGGCGCACAGCAGCCAACGATCAGCGTGTCGTGACAGACTTAGATATCCATTGACACGATGACCAAGATGGCCTGCCTTATAGGCCACGCCAACCGTCAATGTGCCGGTGGGCATTCCGTATCTCTAACTCTTGCTGTAACAGCGGGGCCTGCAAAATCTGCATACCGGCTAATCATCAGATATATTTAACTTTATTGATCGTGCTCCGGCAGACCGTCAAGGAGTCCAGCGATGAAGTTATCCAGGTATTTGGCCCAGGCATCAGGCGTAGTGCTGCTCGCCGCGATCTCAACCCAGGCCTCCCTGCTCGATAACGGCGACGGCACCGTCACCCAGATCCGATCGGACGGCACTCGCCTCATGTGGCTGCAGGACGCCAACCACGCCGCCACTTCCGGATACCCAGCCTACCAGACAATCACCGAGTATTGCCACACACCCAACCCGGCATCTTGTTTCCCGATCGCTCAACAGATCGGCATGACACACGCCGACTCACTCACCTGGGCAGGCACCCTGAACGTCGCCGGCCACACGGACTGGCGCATGGCCTCGGCTTTGAATCCAGACGGGTCCGGCCCGTGGATGGGAGCCGTCAGCCAGGGCGCGACAGGCGAAATGCTCAACCTCGCATCCACCGAAGGGGTATGGCGTGATGCACCCGGCCCGTTTACCAACGTGCAACTCAGCTACTGGACGGGGAGTTCAGGCTTCGACATTGATGACGGGATATGGAGCTTCCTGACCGGGGCCAACTCTCAATCCATACTGCAGTCAAAGCAAGTCGTCGTGGGACCTGACCTTTGGGTGTTTAGACGCTTCGCCGCCTGGGCCGTGCGCGACATGACACCACTCATGCCCGGCGACGTCAACGCAGACGGGTTCGTCGGGATCAGTGACCTCAACACCGTCTTGAGCGCATGGAATCAGAACGTCACCGCAGGCGACTGGTTAGCCGGTGACCCCTCGGGCGACGGATTTATCGGGATCGAAGACCTCAATGTAATTCTTGGCAACTGGAACGCAGGCACCCCGCCGACCGCTATCCCCATCCCCGCACCCGCCTCGGCGTTTATTCTGATCTGCGGGGTCTGTCTGGCACTGGTTATGTCGCGACCATCGGGCGGCCGCGCTCAACTCATCCGCGTGTCATAACAGGCTTGGCATCACAGACACACGACGCGCCGCTTGCACGGTTCCAAGGCATCTTCGCCAGCAACATCCCCATCCCACACCAATCCGTCAGACCCGCGAAGATCAGC
The DNA here is from genome assembly GCA_029260695.1 of Phycisphaeraceae bacterium. Lineage (GTDB taxonomy): Bacteria > Planctomycetota > Phycisphaerae > Phycisphaerales > Phycisphaeraceae > JAJRRS01. Next base: position 932 of record JAJDCT010000335.1, on the reverse strand, counting down.
CCGCACCCAATAAACCCCAGCACAACCAGGAACCACGGGCTCACCACTACAGCCAACAGCGTCCCCAGCGCGACAAACGCACCTGCCGCGATCCGTACCTGACGCTCCAGCGACAAGATCTGCCGACCACGTTTCACCGCCAGACCCGCTCGCTCGCACGCCGGCGTGCCGCCTTCAACACTCACCGCGACCACGCCCGCCTCGCACAGCTTCTCACACGCCTGCCTCGACCTCGCACCGCTCTGGCAGACCACATAAACAGGCGACTCACTTGAGCTCTTGCGCTGCTCGCTCAAAACCCCAGCATCCAGCCCATCCAGGGGAACGTTCATCGCCGCCTCGACGTGCACACTCCCATACTCCGCCGGGGTCCGCACATCGATCAGGTCCAGCCGCCCATCCCGTTTCAACAAGTCCGCCAACTCTTCGGGTGTAATAGTCTGTACTGCCACGATCAGGTTTCTCCATATGAAAGTTCTCTCCCAGCCAGCGCGTGCGTCCGCATGAACACACCGCCGCTGAGATTCGATACATCCGTAAATCCGTTCTGCATCAACACACGGCAGGCGACATACGACCGCAGCCCGCTGGCACACGTCACCACCGTAGGCCGTGTCGGGTCCAACTCGTCCAACCGCCCACGCAACTCATCGACCGGGATATGCACCGGGTCCACCACATCCGGGAACGGGATCTTCCCGACTTCACCAGCCGAACGGACGTCCAACGCCTGCAACCCCGACAGGTCCGCGCCTGCATCCAGAACCTTGACATGCCCGTCCAACTCATTGCAAGCCGCGAACGCCGCCATATGCACCGGGTCTTTCGCCGCGCCATACGGCGGGGCGTACGCCAGATCCAACCCCGTCAATTCGCGCACCGTCGCACCAAACCGCATCGCCGTCGCGATCACATCCATCCGCTTATCAATC
>JAJDCT010000334.1 GCA_029260695.1 Phycisphaeraceae bacterium | reverse complement strand
CGTGATCGACATCACGACCGCAAGAAGTGACCGGTCACGATCAAGCACGCGGATGAAGGCCTGGTCGATCTTTAGCACGTCAATGGGGTACTTATGCAGCGTGCTTAAAGAAGACACCCCGGTTCCAAAGTCATCCATGGCAATCGGGAATCCGTGCTCACGCAGCCTGCGGAGCAGCGGGATCACATCGCTACGATCATCGGCGATGGTGCTTTCGGTGATTTCCAGAAATAGCTCGCCCGGCTGCAGACCAAAATCTCGCTGACATTCCAGGACATCATCCCGATAAGTGTGGCCGAGCAGTTGCCGCTTGGAGACGTTGACATTGACTTTCAGCTTGCCGCCATGGCACAACCGCTGATTCCAGTCTGCGATCTGAGAAGCGGCGGTCCTTAAGACCCACTGCCCGACCTGAATGATCAGGCCCGTGTCCTCCGCGATCGGAATGAAATCATCAGGGCCGATCTCGCCGTGTTTGGGATGATCCCAACGAAGCAGCGCCTCAAACCCCGCGAGTTGACCTGTCTCCAATTCGACAATCGGCTGGTACATCAGCCGGAACTGGTCGTCTGCCGATACCGCTATCCTAAGGTCCGCCTCGAGCGACAGCCGATCAAGTGCCTTCGCATGCATCACCCGATCAAACACCACGACCTGCGCTTTGCCATTATCCTTCGCCTGGTACATCGCGGCGTCGGCGTCACGGATCATGTCGCCGGGATACTCGTAAGTGCGCTCATTCGTCACCAGACCGATGCTGGCCGTGGAGACGACCAGGTGATCCACAAGCTGATGGGGTGCCGCCAGGGTGTGCAAGAGCGAGTCGGCTTTCTCCTGGGCTTGCGACCAAGCCGCCAGATCCCCCAGGAGGACTACAAACTCGTCGCCTCCGAATCGCGCCAAGGTATCCGACTCGCTTAATCCTCCACGCAAGATGTTTGCGATATCACACAGCAGAGCATCACCGACCTCGTGGCCCAGACTATCATTGACCAACTTGAACCGATCGAAGTCAAAGAAGAGAACGGCAAACCGAACCCCATCACAACGCGACCTCTTCATAACCTCATCCAAACGGGCAAGGAAGACCGCGCGGTTCGACAAGCCCGTAAGTTTGTCCGTGGTGGCCCGGACCTCTAACTCGTCCATGGCCTCCTTTAGCGAATCATTCTTCAGGTGGAGTTCATCTTCAACCGTCTTCCCAAGACGCGCAAGCCGCCAGGACAGGACCAGGAATACAATGGTTACGATGAACCCCGTGACTAATGTGTTCCGCCGCGCCGCTCGGAATCCCGACTTGGCACGGATATTATTCGCCTCCACGGCCTCCCCCAGCATGAGATTAAAATTGCGCTCTGCTTCAAGGCACACACTCATCTGAGTGACCACGTCCTTCCGGAGTTTTCGCCCATACACTTCGAGCGAGAGTGATTGCAGCTTATATCGGAATACCCCGCCCTCCCCGATCACCAGGCTCTGGTGCGCCTCATCATCCGCCGCCCCCACCCCAAACATCGCTTCCACAAGAGAGATAATGTGAGCCATGACCGCTTCGTGGTCGCCACCGTCCAGCTTGTCGGCCGCACGACGAAGACGCATCAACGTCTGTCGTATCTCGTTGTCCTTCAGGCTTACAAGTTGGTCGATCTGGGGTTCACCATGAAGATGTTCGGCCAGAAGCGCGAACTCGACTAACTCAGATGAGAGCGTGCGCAGGTCTCTGACCGATTCCATCCCGTCTATATACCTAGACGCAAGCGCAGCGGATTCCTCTCCGTCTGCACCATAGTATTGCCGAAGCACCAACTGGTGTTGCAATCGCTTTCGACCCTCCAGCTTGTCTAAAGCTTCGCGCGTCTCAGCGAGATCTGACTGCAGCGCCCCCCACCCCTCGCGGAGATGATTGCGCGTGTAGAAGCTGTCCGCCTCGAACCGCTCCAATTCCTTGTGGAACAAGGACAATAATCCAAACGCCTCCTTCAAAGCCACCGACGCATCCCGGTGGACCACCTCATCACTCTGAAGACCGATGAGTTCTTTCACGCACTCCATAACGAAGTTATTGAGGCTGACATGATCGCTCCGTTCGGAGTGATCGTAGTCCGAGATGGCCACAAAGTGAGACTCTATGTCTTGGAACACGGCTGCCCGACGGAGCCTCAGGGATTGCAACGCCCTGGCGGCTCGCTCTTCGGTGACCTTCGTCCTTTCGTACTGATGGTCGAGAGCCGTTAGCGCCCTGGACTCAATGCCCATAGCGAGAATGCCGGCACCCACTCCTATGGCCGCAACCGTCCAGACCAACTTGGGTATCCTCGCCACACCCTGATATTTTTGGCGATTCGCCTTCAAGGGCCCGTTCTCCCCTCATGCTGGCTCAACTCATCCCATGTGAACGGAACCACCTTGCCGTTTCGGATCACGGTGGGCCACACATGCTGGCTAGCCTGGTGGTTATCGCCGCTGAGATTCAGCTTAAACCCAAAACCGATGTCGAATGTACCCAAGCTTTCGAGGGCATCGACGACCGCTTCCCGCGTCGGCTCTCCATTGATGTCTTGGAGGGCGCGGATCAGGATCCGGCCCGCGATATACCCCTCAAGCGACCCGAAGGACGGGATCGCCTCGCTGTCATACATCTCAAGCGCTGCACGATACGCCTTGGTCACGGGTAGATCGGCCTGGGGATGCGGGACAACCTGCGTGATAACCACTCCGTCTGCGTCCCTCCCCAGCGATTGAGACAGCGGTGTAGAGCCGACGAAAGAGACGTTCAGAAAGATCGGATTAAAATCGAACTCTCGGGCGATCCGGATAAACTCCGCGCAAGGTTCATACGCACCGACCATGATGACCACACGCACCGGCGTCTCTCCCCCAAGAATATCTGCCAGACCATTCTCAACCGCCGTGCTGTTACGCTCGTACCGGCCGTGCAAGACCGCCTTTTCATCCGCCAGCCCGTGCCGCTTCATGGCGGTGATCCCGCCGATGTAGCCCGCATCACCATAAGCGTCCCGCTGCGTGAAAAATGCGATCTGCTCGACCTTAACGCCCGCCTCGTTTACGAGGGCGTCCACCATCGCCGCGGTTTCTTGTGCATAGCTCGCCCGGTAATTGATGACGTACCGATCCGGTGGCGTCTTCCGCAGAGCACCGGCCCCTGTGAAGGCCCCGAACAAAGCCGTTTTCTTAGCGTTTGCTATGGGGATCGCTGCCACCGCGGTGGGGGTGCCGACGTTTCCGACTACCGCGAGAACCTCATTCACATCGATCAACTCATGCATGTTGGGTGCGGTGCGCGATGGCTCGTAGCCATCATCCAGCGATATCAGGCGCAGTTTCCTTCCGTGGACTCCACCTGATCGGTTTGCCTCGTCAAAAGCCGCGCTGACACCGATACGCATGTTCATACCCAGCTGCGCCGCCGGGCCCGTCAAAGCAGTCGACATCCCAAAACTGATCTCCTCTGACCCCCCAGATGATGCCCACCCCCTGGGCAACCCGATCAAGATTGCGACTGTCGCCGCAAACAACGCCAGGGCCCTGGTCTTCTTCATGGTGTGCCTCCACCAACCTTCCCCAGCAAATACATCTTCGATCTAAATAACTGATTCTCCAACCAAGTACCGCCACCCGCTTCGACCTGTGCCTGGGCGTCACCGTGTAGACACGCAGCCGCAGCGAACCCGTCAGCTACCGATAGCGCACACTGCAATCGCTGGCCGGACATCGGCGCGCTGAATACCATGGTCATGCATTCGTTAAAACTTACTGGCCCACTACCCCTGATACGATTATCGTCGTGATAAGTACGACAAGTGAGTCCGATGACAGAGTTCGTATATATAGACCTCCGATAACAGCCGATCTCCGTTAGCCTGCCTGCCCAGCATCCGCTGTAACCCGGTATAGCGGGTCCTGTCACTGCCAGGGTTAGCGCAAACTCCCAAAGATCATGACGACGCTTCGCGGACACAGAAAAGCAGACGTTTAGATCTGGGTATGAATCGGGGCTTGCGTCGGCTCTGGGCGGCGCCTCACAGTTGACGGCGGGCAAGACAGATGGCTTCTCTGCCAAGCCCGAATCACCTCTGCATCCGTGTAGTCGACTCAAGGCCGTGCCTTAAGCGACATCCACGGTCGGGCGATGATGGTGGAAACAGGTAAACTATCGGCCTTACAACCAACCTGCCCCGGTCCCCTCAGGAGGATCCCTACTGGTGCCAGAGTCCGCAGAGAACA
>JAJDCT010000333.1 GCA_029260695.1 Phycisphaeraceae bacterium | reverse complement strand
GGTCGGTCTGCACCTTGTCGAGTTTGTGAGGTGCCTTTGCTGCAGGGATGTACGCCACCAGATCCGCACCCACCGCCTCCCGCACCGCCATCGGCAACGTGACATGCGCCACATGCGGCGGATCAAAACTCCCACCAAACAGGATGATGTGTTGTTGATTCATGGGTGCAGTCTTCAGGGATCAGGGCTCGCAGGCGAGGCGTGCTTCAGCACGCTGTTCATGTATCCGAGCTAGCAATTCAAGGCTAATGACTAAGGGCTCAAGACACCACATTCAGGGGACCCCCGATCATAAACGCCCGGAGATTTTCATCCGCGAGTCGCATCAACCGGTGACGTGCTTCCTTCGCGGCCCAGGCGTTGTGGGGGGTGATGATACAGCGCGGGGCCGACAGCAGCGGGTTGTCGGCGGACGGCGGTTCAGTGCTCAGGACGTCCAATGCCGCTCCGGCGATCTGGGAGTTACTCAATGCAGAGGCCAGTGCGGGTTCGTCAATCAGTGGGCCCCGTGCTGTGTTGATCAGGTAGGCCGAGGGTTTCATCAGTGGCAGCCGGCGGGCGTTGACCAGGTGTTGCGTCTGGTCGGTCAGCGGGCAGTGCAGCGTCACGACGTCGGTCTGTTCAAATAGTCCGTCAAGGTCGGCCCACTGTGCGGGGACACCCATATCCCTTTCGGTCCGGCTGCTCACGAGGATGTCCATGCCCAGGGCGTGCCCGATCTTTGCGACCCTTTGGCCGATGTCACCCGCGCCAACGATCCCCAACGTCTTGCCCGCCAACTCGGTGATCGGCCCGAGCGTGAAACTAAAGTCCGCGCAGCCCGCCCACTTGCCGTCATGGACCGCACGATCGTGCGCCGCGACATGGTTGGTCAACTCAAGCAACAGCGCGAAGACGTGTTGTGCCACCGCGCTGCCGCTGTAGCCTGGGATATTGGTCACGGTCACGCCGGCATCACGGGCGGCAGGCAGGTCCACGATATTCACCCCGGTCGCCAGCACACCGATGTATTTCAGTCCAGGCAGTGCCGCGATGACCTCGGCCGGCAGGGGGGTCTTGTTCGTCAGGAGGATCGACGCATCTTTAGCACGAGCGAGGACATCTTCCGGCCTGGTCCGCGCATAGACCGTCAGATCCCCGAGTGACTCGAACGCATCCCATACGGGCTCCCCCGAGGGCGCGGCTTGTCCCGGCACGGCCGGGGTGAGCGTGTATCCATCCAGAACGACGATCCGCTGCGGCATAACAGGCTCCTAAAGCGCTATGATACCAGCGGATCGCCCTCGCTGGTGTCTGTGGGCGGGTCGGTCTATCATGACCTGTATGCCGATCTTCCTTGATGATGAACCGGTCCAATTAACGGGCACAAGTCTGGCTGAGTTGATCGCCTCGGCGACCCAGCACCTGGCGGATGACGGCCGGGTCGTGGTCGAGGTGATGCTGGATGGCAGCGTGCTGAATGCCGAAGAGATGGGCCAACGCCGGGACAACCCGCTTGAAGACGCGGAGGTCCGGCTGGTCTCCGCGGACCCCGCTGCTCTGGCGGTGTCCACGCTTTACCAGGTCCGCGAGCAACTGCCCCAGGCGACTTCGTTGCACGAGCAGGCGGCCGAATGCCTGCAACGGGACAACCCGGAGGAGGCCTTGAAGCTCCTCGCCGAGGTGATCGGGGTCTGGATGCAGACTCAGGAGGCGGTGCTGGGTTCCGCCGGCGTCGTCGGGCTGGGGCTCGACGAAGTCAAGGTCGACGGGGAGCCGATGTCGGACTACACCGATGAATTGATCAAGCAGTTGCATGGCCTAAAAGACCTGATCGTCGCCGGCGACACGGTTGCCTTGGCCGATACCCTGGCGTACGAGTGGCCCCCGATCGTTGACCGCTGGGATGTGTTGATAGGCGAACTCATCCAGACGATTGAGTCGAAGTAGGAAGAGAAACACAGGAATCACAGGAAAGCAAGACAGCTTCAACCGCGGAACGCTAAACCAGGAAATTCAGAGGGCGGACGATTGCGTCTTCCCGACCCCCGATACCCGACCCCGATACCCGAACTTCGAATCATGAGCACACCCAATCTCGATCATCCGACGCTGCCGCTGGTCAAGCAAAAATTTGCAAGCCGCAAGCTCTTCGCCACCGAGTTCCGTGGCCAGAGCACGCTGATTATTGATCAGGCCGACCTGCTGGAGGTGATGGCCTTTCTTTGCAGTGATGAGCGCTGTCAGTACGACTTCCTCTCGGACGTGACCTGCGTCGACTACCTGAACTACCCCGGGGCCCCCGGTACACCTGAATCCGACAATGACGGCCCCAAGGGACGCTTCGGCGTGGTCTACAACCTCGTGAGCTACCCGCACAACCGCAGGCTGTTCGTGAAAGTGATGCTCGACCCAACACTGGATACCGGCGGGATCGAAGACGACCCGGCCCTGCACATCCCCAGCGTCTGCGGGATTTGGCCAGGTGCTGAGTGGACCGAGCGGGAGGTCTTCGACATGTACGGCATCCGCTTCGACGCGCACCCGGACCTCCGCCGGATCCTCCTCTGGGAAGACTACCCCGCCCACCCGTTACGGAAAGACTACCCCGTGAAAGGCCGGGGCGAGCGTGAAGAATACGTCGTCGTTGATCGTGACAGCGCGTAAGGCTCGGGGGTGGGGGTTTGGGTATCTGAAATCAAGCACCGGCGCGGCAAAGACCCGGGGCCGGGTAGATAAATCCAGTCCGGCGGTTGACAACCCGCCGATCTGTGGGATACTTTGAGAAGCATGAACGAGCGATCCTTCTTTTTTGGCTATTTCTGGTTTGACCGGACGCAGACCGCGTTGGGAACGGAGTAGTCAACTATCAAAAGTTTGACGAATCACGACCCCGACGCGGAAGCGTTGGGGTTTTTTATTAGGTACTGAGACACACCGATGACACGGTATTGGCGAACAACAGAACACACACGGGCGGGGGCGTATTTTGCGCCCTTCGCCCGTCAGGAACACCAAGGAGAAGAACGATGATCGTAGTCATGAGGCCGGACGCAACGAAGCAGGAAGTGCAGCACGTCGTGAAGTTAATACGAGATTTAGAGCTGACCGAACACATCATCGAAGGTTCGGACCTGACCGTGGTCGCGGTGATCGGTGACGACCGCAAAAAGGACGGATCGGTGCTGGAGCAGGCCCCGGGCGTCGACCGGGTGATGAAGGTGCTCGCCCCGTACAAGATGGCGGCGAAGGAAACCCGGGAAGGTAAGAAGACCCTGGTCGACATCGGCGGTGGATGTGTTTTCGGCGGGAAGCACGTCCCGGTGATCGCGGGGCCCTGCAGTGTCGAAGATGAAGATAAGATCATGGTCGCCGCCCGCGCCGTTAAGGCCGCCGGGGCCCATGCGCTGCGTGGCGGGGCGTTCAAACCGCGGACCAACCCCTACGCCTTCCAGGGCCACGGCGAGAACGGCCTGAAGATGCTCGCCGCCGCCCGGGCCGAGACAGGCCTGCCCATCGTCACCGAGGTGCTGACCCCTAGTGAGGTCGACATGGTCAGCGAGTACGCCGACTGTCTGCAGATCGGCACTCGCAACAGCCAGAACTACAAGCTGCTGGAGGCCTGCGGCAAGCAACCCAAGCCCGTGCTTTTCAAGCGAGGCATGGCGATGACAATCGACGAATGGCTCCAGGCTAGCGAGTACATCCTCGCGGCGGGCAACCCCAACGTCATCCTCTGCGAGCGAGGCATCCGGACCTTCGAGGACCACACCCGCAACACGCTTAGCCTGTCGGTCGTGCCCGAATTGCAATTCCGCACGCACCTGCCGATCGTGATCGATCCGTCCCACGGCACTGGCCACGCCCGCCTCGTCCCAGCCATGGCCAAGGCCGCGATCGCCGCCGGGTGTGACGGCCTGGCCATCGAGATGCACCAGGACCCCCAGCACGCACTGACCGACGGCGCCCAATCCATCACCCCTGAGGTGCTTACCGAGTTGATGGGCAGCCTTCAGCGAGTCGCCCAGGCGGTGGACAAGGATTGCTCGCCCGGCTTAGCCTGTGCCGCGCAGGCCGGGGCCCGTTAATATGGATGCATGAGCAGCGAGATCATCCAACTCGGGGCCGGTGACTTCGAGGAGGCCATGGGGTTCCTCAATGAAGTTTTTGGTGAACATGGGCCGCACGACTTTGCCAACTTGCTTCCGTCGATCTATCAGCCGACCGACGAGCATATGCGTTGCAACTACGCCGTGCGCGAGACTGGCCGGCTTGCCGCGATTGTGGGCGTGTTCCCGATCGATTGGCGCGTCGGGGAGGTGGACCTGAAAGTGGCGGGAGTCGGCGGGGTCTCTGTCCACCGCGATTTTCGAGGCAAGGGCTACATGAAGCTCTTGATGAACCACGCCGTCACTGAGATACGCCAAGCGGGATATGACCTGTCTTATCTAGGCGGTCGGCGTCAGCGCTACGCCTATTTCGGTTACGAGGTCGCGGGGCTGACCTACAGCATGTTATTCCTCAAAGACAACATCCGTCACGCATTTGCTGGGCAGGACGAAGTGCTCTCCTTAGAGCCTGTCACAGACGACGCCGATACCATCGCAAAGCTCAAGGCCCTGCACGACGCGCAGCCGGTGCATTGTGTCAGGCCAGCCGAGTCGTTCTACGACTATCTGCGCAGTTGGCACAGCAGCCCGTCTCTTGCGCGC
>JAJDCT010000332.1 GCA_029260695.1 Phycisphaeraceae bacterium | reverse complement strand
CGCGAAGACTGGATGATGAACCGCAAACGCATGGGGTGATGTGTTAACCGCGAAGGCGCGAAGATCGCGAAGAAGATAAGCCGCGAATAAACGCAAATGAACGCGAATCGGATCTGATCAGATTCTCATTCTTATCCGCGTTCATCAGCGTTTATCCCTGTTCTTGTATTCTTCGCGTTCTTCGTGCCTTCGCGGTTACTCCCCGAACGCCCCCGCCTTGAGGCTCGCATGCGCCAGAACGATCGCCGCGGCGTTGGCGAGGTTGTAGCTGCGGATGTTGCCGAGGATCGGGATGCTAACGCGTCGGTCGTGCCAGCGTTCAAGCCATGTATCGGGTAGCCCGGTGTTTTCGTTGCCCAGGATCAACACATCATCGCCCCGGTACGCCGGCTGATCGAACCGCAGGTCGCCGTGCTTGGTAACAAGCCAGGGCTCGCGCCCGTCTAACCATTCAAGAAAAGCATCGTCATTCTCGTGTTCGGTCAGCCGGACGTGCGGCCAGTAGTCCAGCCCCGCCCGCTGCACCGCGTGGTCGCTGATCTCGAATTTGTACGGCTTAACCAGGTGTAAATATGCCGCAAACCCCACCGTCGTGCGCGCAATATTCCCCGTGTTCTGCGGGATCGCCGGGTGGTAGAGCACGAGGTTTAGCATAGGAATTAAGTGCCTTGCAGACCGAATCAATACTGGGGTGATCCTGATCTGGCGAGTTTGAGTGCCATCTGAGCGAGGAATTCACAGGTCTGCTTATCGTAAGGCATTCTTACCTCGTGCGGGACGGTGTCGTTTGCTTCAATCCTCAAGGAGTGGCCGCGGGTATTTGCAAACCACCGTACGCCGCTTTGCTCAAGTTTCGTCTCTAAGATGAAGTGTCGACCTGAGACCAGCACGACATCTATCACATCACACCGCTTCATGTTGAAATTCTGGTCGTCTTCGTCAAATGCGCCGATGTACAAATCCTGATCATCGATCCGGATTCCTACCACCGTGTCACGCAGGCTGTTCGCGGTCAGCCCCAGGAGTACGGATGGTGGCAGCATTACAAAAAACAGGACGAATGCTGCGGTGGGGGACGACAGCATCAGCAGATACCCCACCGTAGCGGCAGACATTAGAAGTATCCACAGGAAGGCTGCAAACTTATACCACCGAGACCAGCGATGCCTGATTGGAACTGCACGGAATAAGAATCCATCATCGTCCCAGTCAAACATAATCATAATCGTCTTGGGCGAGTCCTCAAGCCCCAAACTACTTATGGCGGTGTACGCCTCCGCCTCGGATTGTGGGACGGTTGCTAGATCGCATGTGGGCACTTCAGAGATGGGAGGTTTCTGTCCAGCCGTGCTGTCGTTGGCACGGCTGGTTGATGATAACTCAAGGGCCTCGCCGAGAGCACCGGCCAGCCATTCGATTTCTTCGAGTGAGGTACGGGCCAGGATATGGTTGTGCTTGCCATGCTGATCGACCGCGATCATCTCTTGCATGGCTTCGGTGCCTCTGTCCTGGGTCCCTCGCTGCACGATAAAAGAAGTGATCTCATCCCGACCCATACTCAAGCTGCCGAACCAGGGGCGGTTGGTGCCCGCACTGATCCCATCAGGCCCAGCGATTACAACTCGATGACGGTATTTGAAATACCAAACATAAGGTAGCAGTACAGCTACAATCAACGCATCCGCTATGAATGTGATTAGTGGCAACCCCCAGAGGAGGTACGTCATTATACTCGACAGAATCAACCACTTGGCTACAGCAACCGCTGCCTCGCGGCGATCGTCTGCGGCTAAGTATTCCGTGAGTTGCACAGTCCCGGCTTGTACGTCGAAATCAATTTCTAAAGTTAAATCATTCGAGTCGTCTTTAGGCAAGATGTAGCTCAAGCTGCTAGGTCGGTCGGTTTCTTGAGCCCCGGGGGGAATTGCTGCGTTGTTGGTTTCGTCGTTCATCCGGCCAAGGTCCCCTGACTGGATGGATGGTGGGATACCGGCCTAACCAACAACTTCCTCAGCACCGCCAGCAACGTCTCCGGCGGGGAAAGATAATTGCTCGGCGGTCGGTAGTACAAGGTTTTGTCGTCGAGCACACTGACCCGCCCGGGGGCATTGTTGAACATCGCCTCCAGCTTCCGAGGGTCGCGCGTCGTGAAAATCAGGTCCGGCCCTTCGAGCTTGAGCGTATCGGTGCCCAGCGTGCTGGCGGCCACTCGGACTTCGGTCAGGTCGATCAGTGTCCTGGCTTGCTTGGGCGGCTCCCCGTACGCCTCCCGGATGCTCTGAACGACGGCGTCGAGTTCGTCGAGTGTGGCGGCCCGGCTGATCCGGCGGTACGCCTCCATCCGGTGCTTGTCGCTTGGGATGTAACGCTTGGGCAGCGACCCGGCGATAGGCAACTCAAGGTGTGTCTTGGCGGGCTCGATCACCGGCTCGTGACGCAGGCGCTTGGCCTGGTGTTCCAGCAGCGTGCAGTACATCTCGTAACCCACCGCCGCGATGTGCCCGGACTGCTCGGCACCCAGCAGATTACCCGCGCCACGGATCTCAAGGTCACGCATCGCGATCTTAAACCCCGCGCCCAACATCGAGTACTGCTCGATCGCCTTGAGACGACGCGCCGCGACCTCTGTCAACGGCCGATCCTCCGGCAGCAGCAGGTAACAATACGCACGGTGCTTGTAACGCCCGACCCGGCCACGCAACTGGTGCAAATCCGCCAGCCCGAACTGGTCCGCACGGTTGATGAACATCGTGTTGGCGGTCGGGTTGTCGATCCCCGACTCGATAATCGTCGTCGATACCAGCACATCCGCCTCGCGGCGCATGAACGCGAACATCACCCGCTCAAGTTCGCGGGACGGCATCTGCCCATGCCCGATGATGATCCGCGCTTCGGGAACAAGCTGATGGATGTCGTCGGCCACGCTCTGGATGTTGTGCACCCGGTTGTGGACAAAATAGACCTGCCCGTCGCGGTTGAGTTCACGGATGATCGCCTGCTTGACCCGCTTGCGATCATAAGGCACAACCTCCGTCACGATCGCACGCCGGTCGGCGGGGGGGGTGCTCAGCGAGCTGATGTCACGCAGCCCGATCATCGACATGTGCAGAGTCCGCGGGATCGGCGTCGCCGTCAGCGTCAGCACCTCGGCGGTCAACCGGAATGAAAGCAGC
>JAJDCT010000331.1 GCA_029260695.1 Phycisphaeraceae bacterium | reverse complement strand
TACAAAATCCAAGCGTCTTATCCAGAGTGGCAGAGGGAATGGGCCCTGTGAAGCCACCGCAACCGTCTTGGGGTTTACCCCCGGACTGGTGCGAACTCCCGCCCGGCATTGACCGGGGAAGATAAGAGGCGGCGACACTTTACCGTGTAAAGCACTGCCCCTTCTTATCGTTGATGAGAAGGGGTTTTTGTTTGGTCCCGGGGTCGGTAGTGAGAAGCAAACGCAACCATGCGGGCGGAGCATCACGATGAGCTATGTAAAATCGCTGCGGTGTAAAGAGTGTCACACGGATTACGCGCTTGGGCCGTTGACGGTGTGTGACAACGACTTTGGACCCCTGGAGGTCGCTTACGATTACGAGGCGATGAAGGGCAAGGTCACGCGTGCCTCGATCGAGGCCGGGCCCAGGTCGCTGTGGCGATACAAGGACCTCTTACCTATTGAGGGTGAGCCCAAGGCGGGGTTCAACTCCGGGTTCACGCCGTTGATTAAGGCCGACCGGTTGGCTGCGGAGCTGGGTGTTAAAGAGCTCTACATCAAGGACGACAGCGCCAACTACCCGTCCTTCAGTTACAAGGACCGCGTGGTGTCGGTGGCGTTGACCAAGGCGATTGAGTTTGGTTTTGACACGGTCGGCTGCGCTTCGACGGGGAACCTGGCGCACAGCGTGGCGGCGCATGCGGCGGCGGCCGGCTTGCGTGCGTTCGTGATGATCCCGCACGATCTTGAAGAGGGGAAGGTCGTGGGTTCGCTGGTCTTTGGGCCTCGGATGGTCAAGATCAAGGGCAATTACGACGATGTGAATCGGCTGTGTTCACAGATCGCGGACAAGTACAACTGGGCGATCGTGAACGTGAACCTTCGGCCTTACTACACCGAGGGTGCCAAGACGCACGGCTTTGAGATCGCCGAGCAGTTGGGTTGGCGGCTGCCGAAGCACACGGTTTCCCCGGTCGCAGGCGGCACGATCCTCCCGAAGATCTACAAGGGTTACAAGGAATTCATCGAGTTGGGGCTGGTGGAAGACAACAAGCCGAAGATCCACGGCGCCCAGGCGGACGGCTGCAACCCCGTGGTGAAAGCTCTGCGAGAAGGTCAGGAGCTGTTCCACCCCCAGAAGCCCAACACGATCGCCAAGAGCATCGCGATCGGCAACCCGGCGGACGGGTATTACGTCATCAAAGACATCACGGAGTCCGGCGGGTGGGGCGAGTCGGCCAGCGACCAGGAAATACTTGACGCGGTCAAGCTGCTGGCGAGGACTGAGGGCATCTTCACCGAACCGGCCGGCGGGACGACGCTCGCCTGCACGATCAAGCTGATTCAGTCCGGCAAGATCCCCCGTGACGAGTCGATCTGCGTCTGCATCACCGGCAATGGGCTTAAGACCGTCGAGGTGATGCAGGGCCAGTTCGCTATCAGCCCCGCGATCAACGCCAAGATGACCGAGTTCGACGAGCTGGTTAAGCAGTTGGAAGAAACCCATACCATGGTGAACCCCACGCCGACCGCGACTGCCTGAACCCAGTTACCCTGGACGCGGACGCCATTAGAAGAATACGCAAGAGCTAAACGCCAACGGAGATAAGAAATGTCAGACACCGTAACCGTCAGGATACCAACCGCGCTGCGTCCCCAGGTCGGCGACCAGGAATCGCTGGACGTGGCAGGCGGGACCGTCGGGGATGTGCTCGGCTCATTGAATACCCAATACCCCGAGTTCGGCAAGCGGCTATACAAAGGCGACAATGAGATTAACCGCTTTATTAATATCTACGTCAACGACGAGGATATCCGCTTCATGGAGAACCTCCAGACACCCCTGAGCCCCGGCGATGAGGTCTCGATCGTCCCCGCCATCGCGGGGGGGTGAGTAGAGGGATAGCCGAGGGGCCGGGGTAACCACAGAGGCACAGAGCCACAGAGACACTGAGACAAAGAGAAGAAAGGGATATAATCCACGGATTACGCAGATGACACAGATTGATAGCAGGCGTGGTGTTTTCGTATTTGTAATCTGCGACATCTTCGCAATCTGCGGATACCCTCTGTTTGGGTTTTCTCTGTGTCTCTGAGCCTCTGTGGTGAAAAACTAATGCCTAAGATCACAAACAAATCCTGGTTGACGTTTGAGGGTGGCAGGCAGAACGAGCCTTGCCTGTGGAAGATGGCGACGCGGTTCCCCGGCGTGATGTTCGACATCCGTCAGGCGAGCGTGCAGAAGGACATCGGGATCATGGCGGTGCTGTTCGAGGGTGAGGAAGACGAGGTCAAGGCGGCGCAGGACTACCTCATCGAGCAGGGTGTCCGTGTCGATCCGGTCGAGGGCGGCAGCAACGTCGCGGGGTGATGACTGCGGACCCGGGAAGGAGTATGAGCCATGCCGTTTGAGATCAGACCATACCAGGAAGCAGACATTACGAACGTGGTGAACTTGTGGGAGCGATGCGGTCTGGTCGTGCCACACAACGACCCGCACAAGGACATCGCGGCAAAGATCAAGTTTCAGCCCGAGCTCTTCCTGATAGCCCAGATAGATTGGCAGATGGTCGGGACGGTGATGGCTGGTTACGAGGGGCATCGCGGCTGGCTGAATTATCTGGCGGTCGACCCCGATCACCAGCGCAAGGGCTACGGCCGATTGCTGGTCGAGGCGGCAGAGAACCGGATGCGTGAGTTGGGGTGCCCGAAGGTAAACCTACAGATCCGTGAATCTAATAAGCCGGTCATGGCGTTCTATCGGGCGATCGGGTACGTCACCGAAGACCGGATCGGGATGGGCAAACGGATCGAGCAGCACGAAGAATAAAAATCATCGCGAAGGCGCGCAGATCGCTAAGAAGATTCAGAACTTGGCCGCAAATGAACGCAAATGAACGCAAATGAACGCAAATAATAAGAATTCATCGGGGACCAGGACCCTTTTTTATTCTATCTTATTCGCGTTGATATGCGTTCATTCGCGGCTAGTATCATCCCCCCGCCTTTGCGGCCTTCGCGGTTGAATGGATTTGGGAATCATGAGTCAAGAGCTTGAACGCTACCACCGGCAGATGCTCCTCCCCGGATTCGGGGAAGCGGGGCAGCGCAGGCTTATGGATGCGAAGGTCCTGGTCGTGGGTTGCGGTGCGCTGGGGACGGTGATCGCCAACATGCTTGCCCGCGCGGGTGTCGGGCATCTGGTTATCGTTGACCGCGACTTTATCGAGATCACCAATCTTCAAAGGCAGGTGCTGTTTGATGAGCGGGATGTGGCGGAGGGCATACCTAAGGCCGAGGCCGCCAAGCGCAAGATTGCCGGGATCAACTCACAGGTCACCGTCGAGGCGGTTGTCGATGACGTGAACCACACGAATATCGAGAAGCTGGCGACCGGGCTTGCGGGGGTTGGCAAGGTCGACCTGATCATGGACGGGGTAGACAATTTCGAGACGCGGTACCTCGCCAACGACGTGGCGGTGAAACACGGCATCCCCTATGTTTACGGCGGTGCGGTCGGGACGGTTGGTGCGTCTTACGCTGTGTTGCCTCACACCGTGGCTCCGGGCGAGACCGGCGAGACATCTTGGGAACAGGCCGGGCGGGCGACGCCTTGCCTGCGTTGCATCTTTGAGCAGGCCCCACCCCCGGGTGTGAACCCGACGTGTGATACGGCCGGGGTGATCGGGCCCGCGGTGTCGATCGTGGCGAACTACCAGGTCGCCGAGGCGTTGAAGATCCTGACCGGGAACCTCGATGCGGTTAGCCCGACGATGCTGAATTTTGATATGTGGGCCAACGCCTATAAGCAGTTCAAAGTTGCCAGGGCGTATGACGTCGGCGAGTGCGAGTGCTGTAAAAAAAGGAATTTTGAATTCCTCGACGGGAAATTCGGCAGCTCGACGACTACACTGTGCGGCCGAAACGCGGTGCAGCTTAATATGAAGTCGGCGGAGGCCGATTCATCGGCCGGCGGCAATGGGCACCGGTTGGACTTCGATGAGATCGCCAAGCGGCTGGAATCGCACGGCAACGTGACCGCCAACAAGTTCATGCTCCGGGCCGACATCACCGACAACGGCGAGCCTTACGAATTGACGCTCTTCAACGACGGCCGGGCCATCGTCAAGGGCACCAAGCACGCCAACGTCGCCAAGAGCATTTACGCCAAGTATGTGGGGGCGTGAATCAAAGTAGTGGCGATCAGTACCTTTTTTTTGGAGTATCGGATATGGCTATCGACAGCACGGTAATGCACAACTACACCTTCGGCCTGGGTTTCCTCAAGAGCCTGTTGGAAGGTATCGATGACGGGAAGATGACGGCCCAGCCCAAGCCTGGGATGAACCACCCGGTGTGGATCGTTGGGCACCTGATAGACACGATGGGGTTCACGGCAAAGTTGGCGGGTGCAACCTATAAATCACCCGAGGGCTGGGACGAGTTGTTTGGGTTTAAATCCAATCCGGTCGATGACGCTGGAAAATATCCAAGCATGGCCGCCTTGGTGGCAGAATTGGATAAGGCCGTCGAAGCTGTCGGCCCTTCGCTGGAAATGATCGACAGTGCTGCACTCGCAGCCGAGATGCCCGACGAGGGCTTCCGCAAGATGATGCCGACGGTCGGCGACGGCTT
Organism: Phycisphaeraceae bacterium; assembly: GCA_029260695.1. Lineage (GTDB taxonomy): Bacteria > Planctomycetota > Phycisphaerae > Phycisphaerales > Phycisphaeraceae > JAJRRS01. The sequence goes on along the minus strand of JAJDCT010000331.1, from coordinate 501 downwards.
GGCGTTTCTGCTTAACGGGCATATCACGATGCACCTGGGGCAGCTCTCTGCGTGGCGTCGAGCCCAGGGGATGCCGCCGTTATTTTAATTCTGTTCCGGGGTTTACTCTGATAGGAAACGAACGATGTCTAATGCGATTGAGGGCTTGCTGTTTAGCTGGGACAAGAACCTGGGTTACGGCCAGAGGTTGGTAGCCGACCTTTCCGACGAGCAGATGGGCTTGCAGCCGGGCCCGGGCATGAACCACCCGGCCTGGGTGCTTAGCCATCTGAACGCTTATCACCCGGTGATCGAGGCGGTGGTCAAGGGCGAGTTGTTTGAAGACCCGGTGGGGCACAAGTTCGGGATGAAGAGTAAGCCCGAGGCCGACCGTTCGATTTACGCTTCGAAAGATAAGCTGGTCGCTGATTTTGTCGCCGGCCACGGGCGGGTCGAGGAAGCCTTACGGGCGGCAGATGATTCGGTGTTTGCAAAGGCGGTGGTGTTGGAGCGTTGGGTGAA
>JAJDCT010000330.1 GCA_029260695.1 Phycisphaeraceae bacterium | reverse complement strand
GGCTCAGCCACGGGCGATGTATTGACCATCATGGGCAGGCTCCACCCCGTGGCCGTTCACTTCCCGATCGCACTGCTGGTTTCGGCCGCACTCGCCAGGTGCCTGATGCTCATCGGCTCGATTCCGTGGGCTGGCCCGGCGGTGCGTTTTTGTGTGTTACTGGGGGGGGTGTCGGCCGTGATCGCCGCGGTGCTTGGTTGGCTCAATGCCGGATGGCCCGGCGGCGAGGAGTCGTTCGGTGAGGTGATATTCAACCACCGCTGGCTGGGCGTAGGTACCGCGGTTTGGAGTATCGTGTTAATCGTGATGGTTGAGATGGAAGCACGCAAGTCGACCAAAGCCATAAGCAGCCTAACCACGCTCGGCTTGCTCCTGGGGGCCGGGCTGGTTGGGGCGACCGGCTACTTCGGCGGCATCCTGGTCTTCGGCCAAAACTACCTGCCGTGGTAAGGCACACATAACATGAAATACAACATCATCACATGCCCTACCCTGATCGGAACCATGGCACTTGTTGGGTGCGGTTCGTCCAGCCCGTTCCAGGATTGGTCCGACCCCAAACTCGCGGAGCAGACCCGGGCCTATCTCGCCGACGGTTCCACACCGGCCTACACAGGGCAGGCTGCACGCACCACGGAGCAGCTCGGCCTAAAAGAGGTTGAAAGCTACGTTGCCCTGGCGATGAAACAAAACCCCGAAATCAGCGCTGCGGCACAGAAGGTCGAACGTTTCAGGGAACGCATCAACCAAGCTACAAGCCTCGATAATCCAATGGTGACGTATGCCGGCGGGGAGATGGCGGAGACCGCGGCGGGGCAGGTCGACTACATAGCCGGCGTGTCCCAGAAATTGCCTTACCCCGGGAAACTGGATGCGCGGGGAAAGATCGCGGCCCAAGATGTCGTCGCGGCGGCCTCAGACCTGGAACGTGTCAAACTCCGCGTCGAGGGTGATGTCCGCCGTGCATACTGGCGCTACTACTACGCAACGCGCGGGATCGAAATTACCGAACAGAGCAAACAGCTTGTCAGCCAGTTCAAGGAAACCGCCGAGTCGATGCTGAGGGCCGGACGGGCCGATCAGGAGCATGTGCTCCGTGCGTCGGTCGAGTTGGCCGATCTGGATGCGCGTGTCGTTGAATTGCGGCAACAGCAACAGACCGCCGTCGCGATGCTCGGGTCGCTGCTTGACCTTCGCGCCGGCGTCGGCCTGCCGGAGCCCCCCACCCTCGAGTTTGAAGACCAGTCGCTTGTGCTGGACGGGCTGCTGAGACAGGCACAAACGCAGAACCCGGAGTTGGACGCGGCCCGTGCCCGTGTGGCGGGGTTCCGAGAACGGTGGGAGTTGGCGGACCTGGATGCGAAACCTGACTTCCTGGTGGGGTTCAGCTACGGCGGGGTGAGTGCCACAGGCCTTGCACCCGGCGCAAACGGCGACGATCAGTGGTGGGTCACACTCGGCATGACACTACCGATCTGGGCTGAAAAGCAGGACGCCAAACGCGGCGAAGCGCTCCGAGGGATCAGCGAAAAGCTCAGCGAGTTGCGCGCAGCACAGAACCGCGTGTCATTCCATGTCCAGGACGGTTTCGCGCGGGTCGAGGCTCAGCGGCAACTGATCGCCCTGTTCGACAATCGGATGATCCCCGAAGCGAAGCAGGCGGTGGATGTTTCGATCCGAGGCTACCAGACCGGTCGGGTTGAGTTCCTGACGCTGATCGAGAATTGGAAGCTGCTACTCAAGTTCGAGTTGATGCAGCAACAGAACCTGGCACGCATGGAACAGGCCCTGGCAGACCTCCGCGAGGCGGTCGGTGGCGAGTTGCCCGATGTCGGCCCGCCAAAGGAATCGCACAAGGAGCAAGGGAGTGTCGATCAATGAGTGAGACCTCAGCAGGACACGCACGGCGTTTAGGGCATTGGCTTTCTCACCGCGGCAAAGCCGTGGCCGTTGTGCTCGTGGTAGTGATCGCCTTTGTAACCGGGTACGCGATGAACGGTAACCGTGAACATGCCGGTCAAAGGGATGCCATTCCCTCAACACAACCCGCAACGCAACCTGAAACGCAGTCTAGTACCCAACCCGCATCGGCTGTGGAATACACCTGCTCGATGCACCCGCAGGTCCGGATGCCCAACCCCGACGACCGCTGCCCGATTTGTGGGATGGCGCTGATCCCGGTTGTCAGTGAAGCGTCACGCGAACCCCGTGGCCTGACCCTGACACCCGCCGCCGCCGCGCTGATGGACGTGGAGGTCAGCCCGGTCATCCGAGCGCCCGCCACGGTCGGCGTCCGCATGGTGGGGAAAGTCGAGGTCGACGAAACCCGGCTGTCCTACATCACCGCCTGGGTCCCCGGCCGGATCGATCGTCTATTCGTCGATTACACCGGAACCCCTATCCACAAAGGCGATCACCTCGCGGAGTTCTACAGCCCGGACTTAGTCATCGCACAGGATGAACTGATCCAGGCGCTTGATGCGATCGACCGCCTGGGTGATGAAGCCACCGCGTCCGCGCTCAGCACACAAACAGCCTTGCTCGATGCCGCACGCGAGAAGCTAAGGCTATGGGGGCTGCTGCCCGATCAGATCGTCTCGATTGAAAAAAGCAGGACGGCCAGTGATCACATCACCTTGTACTCGCCCGTGTCAGGGATCGTAGTCGAGAAACACGCAAAGCTCGGCCAATACCTCGATACCGGCTCCATGGTCTACACCATCGCGGACCTCAGCAGCGTTTGGGTGGTCCTCGACGCCTACGAATCTGACCTGTCCTGGCTTCGCTATGGGCAGAGGGTGCAATTCACTACCGAAGCCTACCCGGGCGAGACCTTCACAGGATTAATCTCGTTCATCGACCCGATCCTCGATGAGAAACGCCGTGTGGTCCGTGTCCGGGTCAACGCCTTGAATGCTGACGGCAAGCTCAAGCCCGGGATGTTTGCCAAGGCACGGGCCCACGCCACTGTCGCTTCAGGCGGGAAGGTTCTTGCCCCTGAATTGGAGGGAAAATGGGTTGGCCCGATGCACCCCGAGATCGTCAAAGACGGGCCGGGGACGTGTGACATATGTCAGATGCCGCTTGTCCAGGCGGAAGCGCTCGGCTACACATCCACGACCGAAGTCGCAGACCCGCTGCTGGTCCCGGCGACAGCCGTACTACGGACCGGCAAGCGCGCTATCGTCTATCTCAGCACAGGCACACACGACGCGCCTTCGTTCGAAGGCAAAGAGATCGTCCTGGGGCCACGGGCCGGCGACATGTTTATCGTCAACGCGGGCCTCAGTGAGGGCGATCGGGTCGTCACGCAAGGCAATTTCAAAATCGATAGTGCGCTTCAAATAAAGGCCCGCCCCAGCATGATGAACCCTCAGGGCGGCAAACCGGCCACCGGGCATTCGCAACACGGGACCGACAACGCAGAAAGCAACACCGAACCCCATGCCCACTGACCCGCCCACACCCCCTGCCGGCCCGATCGACCGCGTGATCCGTTTCTGCCTGGAGCAGAAGCTGGTGGTGGTGTTGTGTACGCTGATGGTAATCGTGGCAGGTGTGATGGTCGCTCCGTTCGACTGGGATGTCGCCGGGCTGCCGCGCTCGCCCGTCCCGGTCGATGCCATCCCAGACATCGGTGAGAACCAGCAGATCGTCTTCACCTCCTGGGCCGGCCGATCACCGCAGGATGTAGAAGATCAGATCAGCTACCCCTTGACGCGCTCGCTGCTGGGTCTGCCGAAAGTCAAGACCGTGCGGAGCTACTCCTACCTGGGTTTCTCGTCGATCTATGTCATCTTTGAGGAAGACGTTGATTTTTACTGGTCGCGCAGCCGTATCCTCGAAAAACTTGCCAGCCTGAATAGTGACACACTCCCCGACGGTGTCGAACCAAGACTGGGCCCGGACGCGACGGCGCTGGGTCAGGTCTATTGGTACACACTGGAAGGTCGTGACCCTGACGGCCAACCCACCGGCGGGTGGGACCTAGCGGAGTTGCGGAGTGTTCAGGATTGGTACGTCCGCTATGGCCTGATGTCTGCCAAGGGCGTCTCCGAGGTCGCGTCCATCGGCGGGTTTGTGCGCGAATACCAGGTCGACGTGGACCCCGACGCCATGCGCGCCCACGGCGTCACACTCAAGCAAGTCTTCGATGCCGTCCGCAACTCCAACGTCGATGTCGGGGCACGCACGATCGAGGTCAACCGCGTCGAATACATGATCCGCGGCCTAGGATTCATCAAGCAGCCCAAAGACATCGAACAGGCGGTCGTGCGCACGACGGATCACACACCGATCACCGTCGGCCAGGTCGCCAATGTCACATTCGGCCCAGCCGAGCGGCGTGGTGCACTGGACAAAGGCGGGGCAGAGGCGGTCGGCGGCGTCGTGGTCGCAAGGTTCGGAGAAAACCCCTACACGACCCTACAGAACATCAAAACCAAGATCGATGAGATCAGTTCCGGCCTGCCAACCAAGGCTGTCGTCGATTGGTCGGCCACGGACTTCCCAACGGTCCGCGACTTCGCCAAAGCGCAAGGAATAGATGGGTTCATCGGCAACTCCACCACCATCAACCAGGAGGGCTGGACCGCATGGCTCGCCGGCAGAGAAGCCGAACATTGGCCGGATTGGATTACCACCAGCAAGGTCACCGTCGTCCCCTTTTACGACCGCAGCGGATTGATCCTTGAGACACTCGACACGCTCAACAGCGCCCTGCTCCAACAGGTCCTGGTCACTTTAATCGTGGTCATTGTTATGGTGATGCATTTAAGGTCTAGCCTGTTGATCGGGCTGATGCTGCCGCTGGCTGTGCTGATGACGTTCATCGCCATGCGCGTCTTCAGGGTGGATGCCAACATCGTCGCGCTATCGGGTATCGCCATCGCGATCGGTACCGTCGTCGATATGGGCATCGTGGTCACCGAGAACATCCTCCGTCACATGCAACTGGCCGACCCCGAGGAAAACCGGCTGGAGGTGATCCATCGCGCGTCCGTCGAGGTCGGGTCGGCCGTACTCACCGCGGTGCTGACAACGGTGGTCGGGTTCCTCCCCGTGTTCACGATGATCGGTGCGGAGGGCAAGTTGTTTCGCCCGTTGGCATTCACCAAGACGTTCGCCCTGATCGCCTCGGTCATCATCGCACTCACACTTCTTCCCGCGGCCGCACACCTGCTCCTGGCTGTCCGGCCAAGGCTCAAGCAATCGCTTCGATGGCTTCGTCCCACCCGCCTAATCAATCCAAAAGCTATCGCATATAGCCGGACCGCAGCCAATCTGGTCCTGGCGTTCTTGGTAGCGATTCTTCTCACTTACGCCTGGGAGCCGATCGGCCCGGAACGAGGTGTCATCGGCAACCTCGTCTTCGTCGTACTCACACTCGGCGGCCTGCTGCTTCTGTTCCGCCTGTTCCTGCTTATCTATGGCCCGGCCCTGAAGTGGTGCCTGGACCACAAGGCCGCTTTCATGACAGCGCCGGCGCTCATCATGGTCCTCGGGCTGTGCGTCTGGCTTGGGTTCGGTCAGGTGTTTGGGTTTGTGCCTTATACGGCGGACATGATCGGAATTGGTCGCGAGCGGATCGAGCAATCCGACCTATGGACCGACGCTACACATGCACTCCCCGGGTTGGGTAAGGAGTTCATGCCGGCGCTCGACGAGGGTTCGTTCCTCCTCATGCCGACCACCATGCCACATGCCTCTATCGGTGAGGCGCTGGACGTGATGCAGAAGATCGACTTAGCCGTCGCGGCGGTCCCCGAGGTCGCACAGATCGTCGGGAAGATCGGCCGGGTGGATTCCCCCCTCGACCCTGCGCCGATCTCTATGCTGGAAAATGTAATCCACTACAAATCAGAATATGCTGTCGATGAAGACGGCAACCGGATACGCCAATGGCGCGACCACATCAAATCGCCCAACGACATCTGGAAAGAAATCCAACGCGCCGCTGAGCTCCCGGGCACGACCGGTGCGCCCAAGCTCCAGCCGATCGAGACAAGGCTGATCATGCTCCAGACGGGTATGCGTGCACCGATGGGCGTAAAAATCAAAGGCCCAGACCTTGAAACAATCGAATCGTTCGGGTTTGAGGTCGAACGCCTGTTAAAGCAGGTACCCGGGGTCGACGCCGCCAGCGTGAATGCCGACCGGATCGTGGGTAAGCCCTACCTTGAGATCGCCATCGACCGCGAGGCGATCCAGCGCTACGGCCTGCGGATCGTGGACGTGCAACACACCATTCAGACCGCGGTCGGCGGGATGATGCTCACCCGTACCGTCGAAGGGCGCGAACGCTACCCTGTCCGCATCCGCTACATGCGTGAGCTGCGAGGCAGCATCGAATCCCTGGAGCGAGTCCTCGTCGCCGGCCCCGACGGCACACAGATCCCGCTGACACAGATCGCGGAGGTGCTCTACGTCCGCGGACCACAGGTCATCAAGAGCGAGGACACGTTCCTGATCGGATTAGTCACATTCGGCAAGCAGGCCGAGGTTGCAGAAGTCAGCGTGATCGAAAGTGCCGAATCGTACCTCAAACAAAAGATCGAGAGTGGTGACCTTGTTCCCCCGCCTGGCGTCAGCTATGCCTTCGCTGGCGACTACGAGAACCAACAGCGGGCTGCGAGGACCCTCGCGTTCGTGCTACCGGTATCGTTGTTTTTTATTTTCATGATCCTCTATTTCCAATTCCGCTCGGCGGGCACAACGCTGTTCGTCTTCGGCGGCATCGCAGTGGCCTGGGCCGGGGGGTTCCTGCTGATCTGGCTCTACGGACGCCCTTGGTTCCTTAACTTTGATCTGTTCGGGGTCAACCTAAGAGACCTCTTCCACATCGGGCCGATCAACTTGAGCGTCGCCGTCTGGGTCGGATTCCTCGCGCTGTTCGGGGTCGCATCCGACAACGGCGTGATAATCGCAACCTACCTCCGCCAGAGCTTCGACCAACACAGCCCCGACACTATCGCCGACATACGTCGGCTGAGTTTGGAGGCGGGTGTCCGCCGTGCCCGGCCAGCCTTGATGACTACCGCCACCACCATCCTCGCACTCATCCCCGTCCTCACTGCAACGGGCCGAGGCGCCGACATCATGCTCCCCATGGCGATCCCCTCTGTCGGCGGGATGCTCGTCGCCGTTGTCACGATGTTTCTCGTCCCGGTTATGATCTGCGGAGCAGCCGAGATTTCGCTAAAGACACGGTGTAGTACAGCCAGCAACTGATGACCTCCATCCGCGACATCCCCGCCGACCCAACCTACGCCGTGATCGGCTCAGGCGCCGTCGGCACGTTCTACGGCGGGTGCCTGCAGAAGCTCGGCCGCACGGCCCACTACCTCTGCCACAGCGATTATGTACACGTCAAGCAACACGGCCTGCGCATCGACTCGATCAACGGCGACTTCACACTCCCCAGGGTCCACGCCTACTCAAACGTCAACAACATGCCGCGCTGCGACGTCGTGATCCTCGCGCTGAAGACCACACACAACCACCTGCTGGCCGAACTCCTCCCGCCAG
>JAJDCT010000329.1 GCA_029260695.1 Phycisphaeraceae bacterium | reverse complement strand
CCAGCCCAAGCAGCACACCGCCGAGTTGTCTCGCCGTCGGCAGGATCCGCAACAAAGGCACGGAGGCCAACACCGTCATCAACGGCACCAGACACACCATCATCCCAAAAAACGCGCTGTCCTGGTGCTTGCCGATCAGGTAGGGCTGCATGATGTACGGATAGATCGACCCGATCGTCACCGGCACCATCAACGCCAACCAGTCCCCCCGCTTGAGCCGCCGGCTACCGCCACGCGTCGCTTTATTTGAAAATGCCCACACCGCCCACAGCACCCCCGCCCCACCGATCACCCGCCCCGCTGCCACCCCGATCGGGCCAAACCCCGCGTACGCCCACTTCATCAATATGAAGTTGCTCCCCCAGATCACACAAATCGCGATGAACATGACATGGTGCATGGGGGATTAGGGTACAGGGTTCGGGGATCGCGGGTTGGGGAGAGAAAATGCGAGAGGAGTTCACCGCGAAGGCGCGAAGAGCGCGGAGGAAGGCGAGGAGAAGAAAGAAGTATCCGCAGATTGCGCAGATGACACAGATTCGGAAGTAAGAGCAGACACGGCAAGCCGCGGCGCTAAACATTCCTGATCTGCGCAATCTGTGTAATCTGCGGATCACTTGCTTGTTTTGATCTTCTCTGCGACCTCTGTGCCCTCTGTGGTTAAATCTGCATGCCTGTCCTTCTTCGCGTCTTCGCGGTTCATTCTTAATCTCAAAAGCCTCACGATGCTCCAGCGGTAACGGCAGGCGCGGCACGTCGGGACCGGGTCGGGCCCACGTCCTGTTAGTCCGTCATCTAGCCGGGACGATCCGCTTGCAAGTCCCGTCACCGGACGCACCTTTTGAGTACGCCTTTCCGTGGGGGCAGCCCGTGAGTCCCGGTCCTGCTAATCAGCGGATGCTCAGGGTAGCTGACGATCGCCGTCGTGAGGTTGTCGGCAGACACGATTAAAAGATGAATCGTGTCTCCATACTTGGATGATGCGACAGGTTTGCGCGCACAAAGATGGTTTTATGGGCGTTTGGGATTGGGGTAAGTTGTTGGCGGCGAGGGAGCTAAAAGAATGTTTGTTTTGCAAGATTTTGGGTGGGGAAGTGGTCGAATTTGTGCGCACAGGGGCGGCCCTTGGCCGCATCAATGCCTGCTGACGATTAAGTGATAGAAATGTATGACATAACAGTGTTTATGTTATATAATCTGAAGCAGAAAAATCCCCCGTCAAGAGGGCGAGAATGTTTCAATTAGATCACATATCGGTCGGCTACTTGAGTGGGGGAAGCCCCGACAGATCGATCTCTTCTACAAAGCAAGCTTACCTCGTCACAGGTGCGGCCCTGTCACTCTCGCCTTAGCTCAGCAAGTCTTTCCGCTGCGGCTTGGCGGACAAAATCATCACTGTCATTGGTGGCGACCTCGGCAAGCGTGGTCTGATCGGTCAGCTTCCGAACAGCAACTTGGCGGACATGAGAACTGCTGGCTTTAGTGGAGAGTTCAGCGAGCGCGGCTTGGTCATCCTCCAGCCAAGGAAGCCATGTATCTACGTGTTGGATGTGAGCTTCCACCCAAGATGTGCTTGCTAGCACAGCAGGCTGAAAGAAAGATGTCCAATTGGCACGCAGAACTTCATCTGTAGCCGAAAAAGTGGCTGTGAAGGTAATCTGCTCTCCATCCACTGTTTTGGTAATATCCTTCTTAAACCGCCTTTTTTTCGAATAACTTTCACTTTCTGCAAACCAGCCAAGCCTGATGGTGATCAACACCCCAAAACGACTAGTCCAGATGGGTTTACAATATACGCCCACCGCTGGCATTGTTTCAGAAAGAATACGTTGACGGTGCTCCACCGGAACGTCCTCTACGGCCTTCACTAACTTGGCCACATTGGCCAGCAAGGCACGTTGTTGTAAATCGTCTGCCTGCTCAGCAGCCAACGACAGGCCTTCAGGTGTCAGCCCTTCGACGGCGGCACGGCGGACATCGACGTCGCGATCATAGGTGGCGATCTGAGCGAGTACAGCGTTGTCGGTTAGCCTCCCGGCAGCTTTCTTACGTACATAAGCATTACTGTCGTTAGTGGCGAGCTTAGTGAGCTCGACCATGCTGGTCAGCCTCTCGACGGCGGCGATGCGGACACCAGTGTGGTCATCATTGAAGACGATCTCAGCGAGTACGGCCTGGTCCGTCAGCCTCTCGGCAGCTTCCTCACGTATAGAAGCATCTCTAGCCCCGGTGGCTACCTGAGCGAGTACGACCTGGTTGGTTAGCTTCTTGAAGGCAGCATCGCGGATAATATAGTCGCTGTTCTTAGTGGCGATCCGGGCAAGAAATGCCTGGTCGGTCAACCTCTCGACGGCGGCGCGGCGGATAGAGTGATCACGGTCCAGCATTGCGATTCCAGTCAAGACCAATTGGTCATTGGTCCGAACTGTGGCGCGTAATCTTTCCCAAACAAACGGGCTATGGACGCGAGGGAACACAAGCATCTGGGCCAGCCAGATGCCCGCAGAGATTGCCAACATGATCCCGATCCAACGTACCTTTTTCATGGGTATGGTTTCTCAGACAGGTCCTATCTACAGAGCAAGAATAAACGTGACTCACATTATATCCAAAAGTATATTCTCGCTATCCCTTCATCTAGGTACTGCGTCATGAGCTATACATAATAACCATTCAGATACCCCTATCGGGTGCAGGAAGGCGTTTCAGGAGGAGTTTTTTGTAGCGTGTAGGGAGGGGAATGCGAAGTGGGGTTGGATAAGGGTGACTCTTGGGGGCCCGGCCAAGGCCTTGGGGCCATGACCGGGCTTTTTAATTAGGGCAACATTAGTGCAGTGCATGAAGACCGCGTCCCGTACGTTCGGAGTTGACCATGGCCAACACGGCGGGTTCTTTTTGGAATAACTTG
>JAJDCT010000328.1 GCA_029260695.1 Phycisphaeraceae bacterium | reverse complement strand
ATGTCACACCCGTCGACGCCGGAGTACGGCCAAGCCGCCCAACGAGAGCAGAGCGAAGGTCGCCGGCTCAGGTACAACCGAGCCCGGCGGGGGCGGGGTGCCGGCGTTCCAGTTGCCCAACACCACGTTCAGATCTTCGATGCCGATGAAGTTGTCACCCGAGGGGTCGGCCGGATCGCCCGGGGCGACGGTCGCGTTCCAGGAACCCAGGACGAGGTTCAGGTCGGTGATCCCGACGAAGCCGTCGTCGTCCAGGTCGCCGTCCAACGTGATCACCGGCGCGATCGTCGACACCGACACGTCATCGATAAACATAGAGCCCAGCGCATCCGGGGAGCCCTCGGTCAGGAACAGGATGTCAAATGTCAGAGCACCGGCGGGCACGTCCAACCCGACGGTGACTTCTTCCCACAAGCCGTTGGAAGTACCGGTCGCGACCGTGAAGTTGTCTCCGAGCGACGGACCCAGGTCCAGGCTGAAATTGGGTGCATTGCTAAAACGAACGTTCATGACGAACTCAGGTGTCGACCCTGAGAGGACCTCGTAGTTCCAGTTCCAGCGGAAGTACAACTTCTCGGCCTTGCCGGTCGGGGATGCGGCGTCCAGGGGTATATTTGTCGCGTGCGTGCGGAACTCCTGATGCCCGATCGTGCCGTCCTGAGCCGGGACGGGCCCGTTGGGGTCCTCAAAAGGACCGCCGGTGGTGTCAACCTCATCGACAAGCCTCAGGGAGTGGGCACCGCTTAGGACCGGATCGCCTGGCGCGTTCCAACCGGCCCACAGGCTGTGGTGCCAGTACCAGGCAAAACTGTTGGTGGTGGGGCCTTCAGGCTGGTGCGGAACGTTCAGTGTCTCGGTTTCCATATCTGGGTTCGTAAGGAAGTTCCCAGGCAGGATCCCCGCAGCCGAGGCCGCTCCCGCGAAGGTCATCATCACGACGGCCGTGCCACAAGCCAGAACCTTCTGAGAAGACTTGCGGATCACATTTATATCACTCATTATTTTTCTCCTGTTTCCTGAAATATGTAACGATACTCATTCACCCGAGTCGTCTGGGTCTCGTCCGCCCTATGGTCACGGGTCACGCTCGGGAATCGTGTCTATGAAGGCTGCAGAAGATTAACCGCGTTTGAGCCCGATTACTTCCATCTTCCAAGGGCTACATTATTCAAACATTGGCTCAGAACCCTGGGACGTGCCACCGGAAGCATGCCCCACACCGCCTATTCCCCCCAAACCCGCAAGCGAGGCAAGAGGTGATCCTGTACCGACTTGAGAGCGACGTCGTTCCCGGCAACCTGCCAAGGCCCACACACCGATGGCCAGCATGATCGAAACGCCCGGTTCGGGAACGACGGCATTTTGGGGGGGCAGGGTACCCACGTTCCAGTTGCCCAGCACCGAGTTGAGATCCTCGATCCCGACGAACCCGTCGCCCGTCGGATCGCCTCTTAACAGGTCGCCCGACGGTACGGTCTGGTTCCAGTGCCCCAACACGAGATTCAGATCCTCGATCCCGACGAACCCGTCGCCGTTCAGATCACCGGCGAGTACGACCGCCGCGGAGATATCGTCTATGAACATCACCCCGGTTGCCCCCAAGGCCCCGCCGCTGATAAACGTGATGTCGAACGACCGTATATCCGTCAGCAGAGGGATCAATGTCTCATACATCTCGAACCCGGAGGAGGCCCCCGAGATGACGAAGTTGTACTCGGTGATGTCGCCTATCAGATCCAACCCAGAAACCGGCGACGTCGAGACCCGGACCCGAGCCCTGAACTCCTCGCCGGGGGCGATGTCGTATTGCCAGAACCACCGCAGCGCCAGGCTCCTCCCGGTATCGCCCTCGCCGGTAACCGCCGTGGCGTAGCTTCGCCACTCCTCGGCCCTGACTAAACTCGAGTCGGTTAGCTCCAACGAGTGGGTTGGGCTCGACGCGACCTCATCACTCCACGCCGCGTTCAGGGAATAGTGCCAACCGGACGGGCGTGATGGATTAGACGTGTGTGCCCTGTCTACGTCGGGGTTTTGCAGCAGGTTGCCCGCCAGCAGGGAAGCGTCGTAGTCGATCACCACGCCGTTCACTACAAGTTGTCGGCCGACCCGTTGGGCTATCCCGCCCGCGGGAACCTCAACAAGGATGACCGCCTGATCCTGCGGGATCGAAAAAGAGGCAACACCACTCACGTCAACAGCAATGAATCGGTTCGACACCGCGTCGTACAAGTCCACGGGCGCGGCACCCACGTTAACCTGAACCGTCTTTTGTGTGTCGAAGGGGTTGTAGTAGAGGAACGTCGGATGCGCCTCGTCGCGGAAGGAATCGGTCGCCAACAGATCGAGTTGTAGGATCTCCGGCTGATTCGTCTCTCGGATAATCGATCCGAATACGCCGGCATACGCGCCGCCGTACAGGGCGAAATCCGTCTCGGGGCCCCACCCAAACACCAGGGGATCGCCCCCGGCAAACAGCTCCTCGCCCTGATTGTTCCAGTGATGCCGAAGCCCCTCGTAAGCGATCACATTGTCTGGGTCGCCCTGCCAGAACTCCGACGACTGGTTCTCCGCCGTGTGTTCATTGGCGTAAAACAGTCTCGCCGCGTTGGCGGCGTGCAGCATCCACTTGCCGATCTCGTGGGCATAACGGTCTTCATACCGCGCCAGGGGGACCAGCGGCATGGCGGTCAGAAACGTATTCATCGAAAAGGCGTACCCCTGAACATCGGCACCGGTATTGGGGCGGATGAACCCCATCAGGCCGTCCACCTCCTGACCGCCCCATGTGCCCTCGACCATGATCTTGTCGGGCCGGGCGTTGCTGCGATCAAAGACCCAGTTGACCATCTTGTGGACATCGAAGTTTCGGCCGTGCTCGGCGTTCATGCGGGCGGCGGTGTAAGCACCGAACGGGGTCAGGATCTCGTAATCGGGGTTTGTCTGCAGGTCGTCGTAATGCTGGAGGCTCCAGTCGACGGCATTGAGATGGTCCTGCGCCCTTTGGGGGTCCGCGGTCTTGTTCCGGAAGTAGGCCGCGTGTTGCAACCAGGCCATCCCCAATCCCATATCCGGCTCGCGCCAGACGCCGTTGAACACCGGCTGGTGGGTCCTGAAGTTGTAGGCGGTGTGGTTGAAGTTCGAGTTGGTCCCGCCGGCGGTGAGCACGTTCACCGCGTCATAGAACGAGTCGTCGACCACATCTAAGACAGGGGCGAGTTCAGTCTGATTGGGGTAACGGTCCGCGATGCTGTAGAAAAGGATACTGGGGATCGTTTCATACCACCCCGACTGCCCCGAGCCACCGAACGGCCCGTTAAGGATCAGGGGTTCACCCCGCAAGAGGCCAAAAAACTCGCGACTCATCGACACATAGTTGTGCGGCCCGGCACTCTTGTCGATCCCGACCAGCGACCCGCCGAGTACCGCCCCCAGGGAGGAGACCGACTCGAATACCGGTTCGCCGTTCTCACCCCAGGTCCGGGTCTCGCCTACATAGGCCGCGATGCCGAAGGATTCCTGCAGTAAAGGAAACTCAGGCGTCGGGTCTATCCGGGTCAACGGCAGGTATTGGCCCGTGGCGTTGGTGTCGAACACCAGGCTGTCGAATCCCTCCGCCACCGCCTTCCAGTCCCGCATCTGGTATGACCCGACCCGGTTAGGTATCTGCTGCACCCGGGCGATAGGGAGCTGGTTCTGAGCCCACGCCACTGAGACGAAGACGCCCAGGACCGCCGGGATCAGCACAGCTTTCATGCTCTGTCCTTTCAAAGGACGACCGAACTTAAACCGGGTTGCTCATCCGTGCATACAGGTCGGCTCGCCTCCCCACCGTGGGGGCCCGACTCTTCAGGGGGAGGGGGCTTGTTGGTCTTCCGGAAGAACGTCGGCGTCATCCCCGTCTGCCGCTTGAATGCCGATGCGAAGTTCTGGCTGCTGCTGTACCCTAGCCGAAACGCCACATCCGTGACCGACCAGCGGTCCTTCAACAGCATGTCCTTCGCCTTGTCGATACGGCACTTGGTCAGGAACTCATACGGCGTGAAGCCCGTCTCCCGCCGGAACCGCGCCCTGAAATGCCCGGGGCTCATACACACCTCGTCCGCCACCTCGTCGATCGGCACTGAATCGCCCAGGCTATTGCTTATCAGGTTGATCGCGCTTTGAATCTGAGACGACAACAGATCCGGGCCTTTCGGTCCCCCGACGTACATATCGTGGTCGCGGATCAGGAATCCTATGAGCTGATGCAGACCCGCGCGGGCTATGATTGGGCTACCCGGGGAGGGGAAACGGTGCTCATCCAGGATGCACTCGAACGCGGGCCGGATCTGGTTAGAGGCCGAAAACAGCCGCTCGGTCAGCGACCCCAGCCTCTGTCGCAGGAAGTTCGTCTCTGTCGACGTGAGGCCTGTCATCGGCTTGGTTCGCGGCACACGCAGTTGAAGCCAATACAACTCCGTAGGCTGAAAGAAGGTATCACTCGAGCCGTGCATCTCACCGGGACGTGTCATGAAGACCATCCCCGGCTTCACACGGTAATTCTTATCCTCTGCCCACCAGTCAAGGTCACCCCGAACGATGTAGTGAAACTCGTAGGCGTCAACGTGGGCTTCGGGCACCAAGCCGTTGGCTACCGCCTCTATGTACCTCTGGTACCCGATGATCGGGACGTGCTTAATCAAACACGTTTCATCCTCGAACGCCTCGTGATGCTGCCGAGCAGACAGTGGAACCATCTGGGTGTCAGGTTCTACCATGAAGAACTACCTCCAAGTCGACCGCTCCGAAGCGAGTCGCTCGTTTAACCATCACTGATCACAATCTGCCC
>JAJDCT010000327.1 GCA_029260695.1 Phycisphaeraceae bacterium | reverse complement strand
GGAGGAAGCGAAGACGAAGGCTGCCCAGGTCGCCGCCCTTTCATCGCTGAAGAACACGTTCGCCGGCGGCACGGTCTACAAGATGACCAAGAGCTTCCCGCGCCGGGACGACGCCTGGAAGTTCTATCCGGGCGGCGCCGTCCGCGGCTCGTTCACCCAGTCCCACAACAACCCGAACTTCCCCCCCGAACAGGGCGGTGACAGCGGTACCTGGTGGGTCAAGGGCAACCAGCTCTGCATCAAGTGGCAGCGCTGGGAAGGCGGCCGGTCGATCTGCTATTCGGTCTCGGGCAAGGGCAAGCGCTGGACCGCGAACGGCGCGGGCCTGCTCGCCGGCGGGTTCACGCTGCTGAAGTAACGCATCCGGACCGTCGCATTTCGGTCCGCTGACCTGAGGCGTTCTACTCGACTTCCTCGTCGGTATAGGTGTTCAGCACCCAGGCCGAAATCATCGCCAGCGTCAGAGTGAAGAGTGCAAAGCCAAGCAGGTGACTGTTGCCGGCCGAAAGCCAGGTCATCGGCTGGCCCATGACAGGCAGCAGGCCGAGCGTGTTCGACCAGGCGATCAACCAGTGCGCGATCTGCATGAACGCGAGACCATAGAGCAGGAAGCTGATCACGAGGCCGCCCTGTTGTTCGCGGAAGTCGCCTTCGGCGGCGACCCGCGCGTATCTTCGCCCGAGCGTGAAGATCAGCACCAGATAGAAGAGCTGCACGGCTGCCAGCAGAAGGCCGGAAAACCCACCGAACCGGTACAGGAAGAAGGCGGTGATGAAATCGTCCTGCACGGCGGGCAGGTTCATCACGACGCCGTTCCGTCCGAACCATTCGAGACCGCCGGTCCAGCCGCCCTCGCGCACCCGGTCGATGCCGCCCAGCACCTGGCTGCCGGAATGGGGGTGCAGTTCGGGCTCGGCCCAGACCAGGATGCGGTCCTTCTGGGGCGTGCCCTCGGGCAGGTCGTTCGGGTTGTTGTAGGCGTAGTGGCCGGCGGCGATGATGCCCGCGATCAGCAGCAGCACGGCCGGACGGATCGCCATCCAAATCCCGCTGTTCGAGCGCTCGGGCGGGGCCGCCCCGAGCTTCCAGAGCCAGGCGATGCCGACGAGGCCCATGATGACGGCGGGCGAGAAATCACGCACGCCGAGCACGACACCGAACACGATCAGCGCGAACAGCCCCAACAACCGCAGGAACGGCCAGAGGAAGCGGATCGGCGATTTCTTGTAGGCCTGCACCTCGCGCATCCGGATTTCCGTGAAATGCATGCCGACATAGGCAAGCAGCAGCACGAAGACCGACTTTGTCACCTCGACCGGTTGCAGGCCGCCGATGCCTTCCTCGCTGCCGATGGCAAGCTGCAGGAACATCATGCCGACGAGGATGATCGCGATGGTGGCCGCGACTGCCTCGGTGTTGAAGATCCAGAGCCAGATCTTGCGCCACGTATTGTCGCGGAGCACGCAAAGGATCGAGACCGTCCAGCCGAACATGCCGAGCAGCAGCGAATGCTTGAGGACGTAGGACATCCACTTGGTGTTCTCGGCACCGGTTCCGAGCTGCAGCAGATTGAGCGTGCCGACGCCGGCAAGGAAAATCGCGGCGATCCAGATCAACCCGGCAAAGCCACGGAGCCTGCCGGTCCAGAACAGCACAATGGTCGCCCAGGTCCAGGAGAGCCACACCATGCCGATCACGAGGATCTGGTCAGGCCCACCCGCGCCCCGGTAGAGCAGCAGCGTGAGCCAGCCGCCGAGCAAGGCCGGGGCAAGGGCCGCGATCGACTGGGCGAGCCACATCGGCGTGATGTACTGGCGCCGGCTCCAGTACCAGCTCAGCCCCACGACCGTCAGCACCATCGCGACGAAGCCCGGCACAAGCCAGACCCCCTGGGACTTGAGCCACGGCACCAGCGGCTTGCCGGCACCGATCCATTTGGCGGAGGTATAGGCGCCGGGCGGATTTTCGTCGTCGAGCCAGAGCTCGATATTGGCGACCGGCTTGAACACGAGTTCGCCGCCCTTGTCGATCAGCTGGTAGTTGGTGCGCCCCAGGATCATCCGGTTGACCAGCCCGTCGGGCCCGGTGATCGGCAGCGCGAGGTCGGCGAACGTCACCGGCTTGGCGCTGTTGAAGCGGGACAGCAGAACATCGAAGCGCTTGGCGCCGGGGCCGAGCCAGAATTTGCCGTCGTGCCAGGTGACCTTCACTGAGTCCGGCGGCAGCGATTCGATCTTCCAGCGGTTCGAGCAGTTCACGTTGCCGCCGATCCCGAACAGCGTCAGTTCGGGGCGTTCGGCGGCGTTGATCCCGCGGAAATTCCAGCGAGCCCGCTGGATGATGCGGCGTCCGAGGCTCTGGCAGACCGTGTAGACGGTTTCGTTGTCGGCAACGACGGTGCCGCCTTCCCAGGCGGCGCGGCGGTTGGACTTGACCTCGCGGATCACGAGCCGGTTGCCGGACATCTCGACGACCTCGAGTTCGGTCGACGTGAAGCCGATCTTGTCGCCGCGCTTCAACTCCCAGCGGTGCAGGTAGCGGGCATCGAGCCGGTCGGTCTTCACCAACACCCGGCGGTTGGCCGAAACGTTCGAGAACGCCCATTTGTTGCCGGGCGCGGTGATCTCGAGATGCCGGGTCGATGCCGAGCGCGGGCCCGGGTGCTGGCCAAGCTCTTTCCAGCCGATCACGTCGGGGACGCCGCCCTTCTTGATGGTCAGCTGCTCGACGAATTTTACCGGCGGGGCGGCTTCCCACATCTGGAACCCGAGCCAGGCGGCGCCCGCGAGCAATGCACCCGCAAAAAGCACCGAAAGCCATCCGATCAGGCGCGGTACGAAGGTGGGAGAAATCATCGCGCCCCTTCTCCACGCATGCTTCCGCACGACGCCGTCAAATGGCCGTCCGGCAAATCAATGTCCGAAATCCCCGCGCCGCAAGTCCGCATTCTCGGCGTATGCCCCCTCTGCTCTGTCTCTTGCTCCGGCCCATGAGCAGGCCCGAGTTGTCCGGCCGGGCGTGCCCGGTAACCGGACTACCGTTCGGCTTTTTCTTTCGTTTCCTTCTTCTCTTTCTTTTCCTCGCCGCCGTCGCCGCCCTTTTCGAGGGTGTCGAGCATCTTGGCAACCACCGGCGCGCAGGCCGAGCCGCCAAAGCGGAAGGCACCTGCCGCATGGGTCATCATACAGGCATAGGAAATCGTGCGGTCGGTCCCAATGCGTCCGGTCGGCTCCGGCGACGG
>JAJDCT010000326.1 GCA_029260695.1 Phycisphaeraceae bacterium | reverse complement strand
GGAAGAAGGGGCCCCTCTGAAACCCCAATTCGTCACAGATCAGTGCGAATGGTCCGGCAAATGCAGCGACCACCGCCGCGTACAGCATGACCTTCCGCTCCGCTAAGTCATCTCGTGCAGCCAATCTGGAGAACATGATCGCCATGATGCCCATATAGCCCGCCCAGAGATAAAGCTCAGGCTGTGGCATGAAGTACCCGGCGATAGCCAGGCCGACCCCGACCCCGCCGATTAAGCCGAAGCCGTCGGTGGCGATCTTCTGCCGTTTGTTCAGCGCGTTCCAGCCATGCGGGTTCAGGCGCAGCGACAGGTTGAATAGCGGAAACGCAATCCATGTCAGCAAGACGAATACCATGTACACGCCCATAAGCAGATGCGCCACCGGCCGGATGGATGCGTTCAGGTTCGCGTTGACCCTTAGCAGTTGATAACCGACGTAGGCGCCCACGATCAGGAACATCTGCGACCGGCGGTCCAGCCGTGCGATCCACAGGAAGAACCCCAGCACCAGCCGGTATATCAGGTAGCGTGCCTTGAGGGCTTCGACTAGGCCCGCCTTGGCGTAGTCGTGCCCCGGCTCGATCCGCAGCGCCTCTTCGAAATGTTTGAGCGCCTCCCGTGGCTTGTTGGTGTGCATCATGGCCCAGCCCTGTGTGGCGTGTGTGTCGGCATCTTCGGGCGCGGCTGCAAGAGTGCGGGCGATCGTCGCCTGGGCTTCCTTAGCCCGACCCAGATGCGTGAGGATCTGCGCACGAAGGTTCAGGCAGCTCACATCCTCAGGGTCCAGTGCCAACCCACGGTTTAGCGTCTTGAGCGCCTCTTCACGTTTATCCTCTTTAAGCTGGAGCCTCGCGGCGAGCACATAGCAGCAGGTCTGGTACGGGTCCAGCCTAAGCGCCTCGTCTGATGCACGTCTGGCATCAGTCAGCCTGTCATTGTCAATATAGATCAGGCCCAGCATGTAATGCGGCAGGTAAGATTCCGGGTTCAGGCGTATGGCTTCAACCAAGGCCTCGTGAGCTTCTTTCGTCCGGTCCTGATGCAACAAGCTCATCCCCAGCAATGTGTGTGCATACCAGTCTTCGGGTGCCGAGACCAAGCCACGACGCAGCTCCGCCTCCGCCATATCTGGACGGGACTGGTTCAAAAGCATTTCTGCCCGTGTGATATGCGGGTTCGGCAATGCACATACTCCGAAAATCTTTTGAGGGGCCGCTACTTATTTCAGCTTGAGGTAATTAAGCACGTCGTCGTACTCGCCGCCTTGGTTTGAGTACAACGCATAGTTTCGAGCTGTCGCGAACCACTCTTTCGTCGTCGGCTTGGTTTCCTTGGCGGAGCGTACCAGGTCGCTTGTCGATAACGGGGTGGGTGTCCCGCTGCTCAGGGCGTCGCGTATCTTCGCTTCCACAGCCCGATCAACCACGGCCTTGAGGTCCGCGCCGGACAGGCCCTTGGTTTTCTTGGCAACTGTGTCGGCATCCACATCCTTCTGCGGCTTGCCCTTCAGGAGCACGCGTAGCACCTGGGCCCTCGCCTCCTGGTCAGGCGGCGGGACGAACAACACACGATCGAACCGCCCCGGCCGACGGAACGCCGAATCCAGGTGCCACGGCGCGTTTGTTGCTGCTAACACCAGCACGCCGTCGTTACTGCTCTTCACGCCGTCAAGCTCCGCCAGGAACTGATTAATGACCTGTCTCCCCGCGGAGCCCTGCAGGTCGGATCGCTTAGCACCCAGCGCGTCTACCTCGTCGAAGAACAGCACGCACGGGGAATTCTGTCTTGCATACTCGAACAACGCGTGCAGCTTGGACTCGCTGTTGCCAAGGTACATGTCCAGGACGTCATGGATTCCCACCGAGATAAAGCCCGCCTCGACCTCGCCCGCCGTCGCACGCGCCAGGTAAGTCTTGCCGCAGCCCGGGGGCCCGTACATTAATAGCCCGCCACCGATCGGCTTGCCGTAGGCCTTGAAGATCTCCGGGTTCCGCATCGGCGCGATCAGCTTGATCCGGATTTCCTCCTTGAGACCCTCCATCCCCCCGACGTCGTCGAATCCGATATCGGGGCGCTCCATCTCGATAGGGGACGCCACCTCGCCGGGCGATTCCGCCCGCAGACGAATCCGCCCCTCGCTGTCGACCTCTTGCATATCATCCAGATCGTCTTGCTCGCCAGCGATCCCCAGCGCCTCGGCCAGCGCCTCGTCAGCCAGCTCCGGGTCGAGTTCCAGTGCCCGTCGGTACGCAACCGATGCCCGTGTTGTCTCGCCTGACTTCAGCAGCAGCCGCGCGTGGATCATGTGGGCGTGCGGTGTGGCGCCCGGCCTCTTTAGCAGGTCTTCGATCAGCACCATCGCCGCGGAGGTCTTGCCCTGTTGGATCAGTGTCTGCGCAAGACCCAGCATCAGCTTCTCGCTGGCCGGCGTCAGCTTTAGACCCTCACGGTAGACCTCTTCCGCCTCCGCGAGTTGGCCCCGGCTGAGCAACACACCCCCGACATGGGCGCGCAGCACCACGTTGTCCGGCGATTGCTGCAGGGCTTCCATCAGGTCCCGGATCGGTTCTGGTTCATTAAACATAGGTGTCAGGATCGCCTCGGCCCGCCTATGTGTCAATGCCCCACAGAGACGGTCCCCAGTTTAGGTTTCAACTCGCCCAACAACGCATCGAGTGTGGCCGTGTCCTTGGCCTCCGCGTTCAGCCGCAGCAGCGGCTCGGTGTTGCTCGCCCGGACATTGAACCAGAAGCCCTTGGAGTCGAAGCAGTCGATCGTCACGCCGTCCAGGTCGTCTATCATCTGGGCGTCGGCCGCGTAGGTCTCTTTCAGCCCGGCCATAATGCCGGCCTTGTCCTCAGCCTCGAAGTTGATCTCCCCGGACTGGGGGTACTGCTTGTACGGGGCGATCAA
>JAJDCT010000325.1 GCA_029260695.1 Phycisphaeraceae bacterium | reverse complement strand
CTCGACCTCGCGCACCTCGGAGTTCGCAAGGCAATCAACGCCCTTCGCCATCATCGGCCACTCTTTGGCCTGCGAATCCCAGAGAGAACGCAACCGCTCGGCCAACTCATTTACTGCAGCCACAGGCCACCCCCGCGTTGAGCTTCTGCCTGGCCATCACCTCCAGCGTCCGTAACCGATCCTTATAAAGATCGTGTCGGTTCTTCACGTCCAACGGCAGGTCGGCATCCGTGTTGTCGTCCCACCGCCGACAGAGGTACAGCGCATCATAAATCCGCCCGATCTCGTACCGGCGCGAAAGCGTCATCGCGATCCCGTAGTCCTCGCCGTAGGAAGTGTTGGGTAGGGGGTTATCGCGCATGATCTTTGTGCTGAACGCACGCGGCGCGCCGATCCCGTTAACACGCAGCAGGTTGTTTCGGCCGTTCTCCCGGGTCCACTCCTTGTGGTCGATCAACCCCGGCGGGATCTCTTGCAGATCAAAGTTCACCATCCGGTATGCGCCAACCACCATCGCGTAAGGCCCTTCCTCAAGCACTTTCACCATGTTCGCGACCGTATTCGCGTCGCTGTAGATATCGTCACTGTCCAGCTGCACCGCCCACTGGCCGCAGTGCTCGGATTGCAGTGCGTAGTTCCAGCAACCGCCGATCCCAAGGTCCGTCGGTTCGGGGACCAGATGTACCAGGTTGGGATATTTCTTAGTAGCTTCTTTGAGCAATTCGGTCGTGCCGTCGGTCGAATGGTTGTCGACGATGATGACGTTGAAATCGAAGTCGGCCGATTGCTCGCAGGCGCTCTTGACCGCGTCGGCGACGGTCTTGATCCGGTTGCGCACGGGGATGATCACGCTTGCCCTGACCGGGAAGTCGCCATCGACGTCGGGCGTCTGGAACGTCGGCTCGAGGTACGCCCCGATCCGCTTGAGGTGCTCGGTGACGATTATTTCTTTTTCGAGCTGCGCAGCGACATTGCGTGGATCGACGTAATCGAAGAGCTTCTTACCGCTCGGCCGATCGTCGGGGTTGGGTCTGGTGTACAGCGGCTCCGGCAGCCGCAACGGCATACCTACCGACGAGACGCGCAGCCGCAGGTCGTAAAAAGCTCCGCCTTCGGAGTCCATCAGTTGACCCGAATCGGCAAGCGCCTGTTTGATGGCCTTGCCGGACCACGCGGTGACCGGGCCGAACTCGAAGTCGTCGCGGAAGCTGCCGAGTTGAAAGTCATTGGTCGCGCACGCCTTGGGCCCCTCGGCCGAGTCCTGAACGAAATGGCTATACATCATCGCCGCGCCGCTACCACAGACCGACTTCGCCAGCCGCTTAAGTGACGCTGTCGACATAGTGACTTCGTCCTGCAGGCAGACCATCACGCCGTCACCCAGCGAAGACAACACACCACGCCACGCCTCGCCCGAGAAAGGCTTGTCGGTGACAACCTGCTCGACCGGATACGGCGATCCGGGAGCGGTTGCTCTCGTGTCAGGCCCGATCAACACAATACGGCCAACCGGGGCCACCGGGGGGGCTGACCAGGTGGACAACAAACGATTCAACCAGCCATCCGTCAGGCCGGTGTGGGGGATCACGACGGTAATCACTTCGATATCTCCATAAAAACAAAATTGAGCGTCTTCATCCGCAGGCTTAACTACCTCGCCATCGGCGTGTATCTGTCGGGTCGATCGTGGTGTCGGCAGAACCATCACACTCGGCGTGGCTGAATATCCGGTCAGCGATCCGCTTGTGCTCGTCGCAGCCGATCACCGACAGGTCCGGTGCTTCCATTGCGTCACGCGTGTAGTGTTCGTTGAAGAAATCGACCCGTCTGTTTGCCTTGCTGATCATCGTGGCAAGCGCATCGTCCTTGCCTGCGGCCTTAATCAATGTGTCGATCGCCCCGTGCATGACCTGGGCGCTGTGGCACGCAAGCAGGCAGTCCATCCCCGCGGCCGTGGCCATGACCACCGCCCGGTTGACGCCGTAGTGGTCGACGATCGCCTTCATCTCCAGATCGTCGCTGATGACCAGCCCGCCGTAGCCCAACTCGCGTCGCAGCAGCCCGTCGATGATCGGCTTGCTCATAGTCGCGGGGAAATCGGCGTCCCACGCTTCATAGATCACATGCGAAATCATCACGCTGGCGACGCCGGCCTTGCAGACCGACTCAAATGGCGGAAGCTCCACGCACCGCAGGCGATCTTCGCTGTGTGATAGACGGGGCAAGTCCCTGTGGCTGTCCTCGGCCGTATCGCCGTGGCCCGGGAAATGTTTGGCGCAGGCCGCCATCCCTTCGGATTGCAGCCCTTCCATCAATGCCATGCCCATCCGCGTAACCAGTTCGGGGTCGTTGCCGAAAGAGCGTCCCGCGATCACGGGGTTGTCCGCGTTGGTGTCCACGTCCAGCACAGGTGCGAAGTCCATGTCGAACCCGACCGCACGCAGCTCACGCGCAAACACGCGCCCCACATCACGCACCAGTTCCTCATCGTCAATCTTGCCCAGCACACGCATCGGCGGTGTCTGAGTAAACGGGCTTTGCACACGCATCACCCGCCCGCCCTCGTGGTCGATCGCAACCGGCAGCGGGTGCCTAACATGCATTTTTATCTGCGAGATCAACCCGGCCGCCTGCTTGGGCGACTCGATATTCCGTGCAAACAGCACGACCCCACCGACGCCCCGGTCCAGCAGGCGCATCAGGTCGTCGCTGGGTGTAGTCCCGTGAAAACCGACCCAGAACATCTTTGCGGCTGCGGTTTCAAGATCGGACATCAACAACTTGCCTCATGGGTTGAAACCCCCCGCTCAGCACTTCGACGCCCGGCAGTGACGCTCACTGCGAATCCGGCTCGACCCTAAACTCGATGTTGTTACGTTCCAAAAGCGTTCCGACCGCCTGGTACAGCGAAGCGATCGCGTTGTGATAGTCGGTCAGGGCCTGGGCTTCTTGAACCTCGGCGTTGGCCAATCGTTCCTGCGTGGAGAGCTTCTGGTTGATCAGGAACTGCGGGGTCAGCGCCACGCCGGACGCCTCTTGGACTTCGATCGCACGCAGGCTGTCCGCCGCCGCACGCCGAGCTGCGCGGGTCGCGCCAATCAACTCGTAGGACGTCTGGACTCTCCGAAGCGCGATCTTGACCTCAAGCACCACGTCCTGCGCCTGGCGCTGGTACACCAACGCCGAGGCCCGTCTCTCGAGCTGACGCTGGCGGTACAGGCCCTGGGCCGACCGGTTGCCGATCGGCATTTCGAACTGCGCCCCCAGGATGTAGTCGATAAAGTCGCCGTCGCCGAGGTTGTTGAACGAATCCTGGCCATTTGCGATCGCCACACCGTTCACGCCCACGCTCGCCGCCAGATTTAATAGCGGCAGCCTCGCGTTGTCTGCGACGCGCTGACGCACCGACGCATCCTTGATATCCAATAACGCGATCTGCATCTCAGGCCGATGACGCAACGCCGTCGTCACCAGGTCCAGCAGGCTGAACCGGATCGGCTCGTCCGTCGGCTGATCGACCGGCACGACCAGCGCCTCATCCGCCAACGGCAGCTGAGGGGCGTTGATCAGCCGCTTGAGCTGGTCTGAGGCGTCACGAACATTCGCCCGGGCCCGGATCACATCAGCGCGGTGTGACTCCACGAAGCTGTTGGCCTCGGTAATCTCCACCGGGCTGGCATCGTAAATCCCCCGTTTGATCAGGCGGTCACGATCCTGTGTCGATCGCTCCAGCAGCCGCACGCGGACCCGCAACTGCTGGTGGGTGAACGCCAGTGCCCAATACCCCGACTCCACCTGCGCCACGACATCCAGCAGCCGACGCTTTAACTGCTGCGACTCAGCCAGACGGTCGTTCCGTGCTAACACGATGTTTGATCGGTTGATGTCCGAACCGAAGTTCCGAAGCAGCGGCTGTTGCAGGTTCACCAGAACGTCCGCGTCGTAGAACTTGGGCACGCCAAAGACACTGGGCACCGCCTCGTTGCGGTTCAGGTCGGTCTGGAGCGTGATCTGTCCACCGGAGATCAACGGCTTGCGGATCCCCGTGCTCAGCTCCACGTCCTCGCGTTTGGTGTTCCCCGACAGCCCCGGGACAAATCCGCCTGGCTGGGGCGTGTCCAACTTCGTGTAATTAATGTTCGTGAAAAACGTCGCGTCGAAGACGGCCTTGGCCTGCACGATCCGGGACTCGCTGATCGCCGGGGTCATCCGCGCGATTTGAAGGTCCAGGTTGTTCCTTACCGCAAGCGCCACCGCCTCCTGCAGCGATAGCCGGACCATCTGCGTGCTATCCTGACCTATCAGATCGGTCCCCGTATCGAGCTTCCGATTCTTATAGGCGTTCAGCCCGCTCATATCGTCCAGCTCGCTGCGGCGCTCGTCGCTCAGCTCCGACTCAACATCGCTGGGCTCCCGGCTCAGCTCAATCACGCGCGCTTCGGATACCGCCGAGAGGTGTGCCCGGTGGGCGGTGATCATCGACTCACGTAGTGCCTGCTCCTCGGTGCGCAGCATCGGCCCCCGGCACCCGACCAGCCAGCACGCCGACACCACGCCTAAATACGCAAACCCCGTCTTGATCTGTTGTTTTAGAATCATGGAACAGGGATGATACGCCCCCGCCCCCGGCGACGCCAGCCCCGGCGTACACCGTACGACTTCCGCCCGTCACATGGCCCAGCCTACCCCGGGATGCTACAATACCCGGCTCGACCAGGTTCGGCCCAAACACAGGCCCCGTACGATTAATACACGCCAAAGGCACGTTTTAAACGCCACAGGACGACCCGCCATGCCCAGACCTATGACCATGACAGAGAAGATCTTCGCCGCCCACGCCGGCCAGGATGAAGTCCGCCCTGGCGAAAACGTCTGGGTCGACGTCGATGTCCTCATGACCCACGACGTCTGCGGCCCCGGCACCATCGGGATATTCAAGAAGCAGTTCGGCAACGACGCCCAGGTCTGGAACAAGGACGCCCTGGTCATCATCCCCGACCACTACATCTTTACCGCCGACGAAAAATGCCACCGCAACATCCAGACACTCCGCGACTTCGTCAAAGAGCAAGGCCTGAAGTACTACTACGACCCCGACTTCCTGAATACCGAAGAAGGCTCCGGCTTTCCTAACCCCTACCGCGACCCGACCAAGACCAACTACAAGGGCGTCTGCCACAAGGCTCTCC
>JAJDCT010000324.1 GCA_029260695.1 Phycisphaeraceae bacterium | reverse complement strand
TTAGAGCCTGTCACAGACGACGCCGATACCATCGCAAAGCTCAAGGCCCTGCACGACGCGCAGCCGGTGCATTGTGTCAGGCCAGCCGAGTCGTTCTACGACTATCTGCGCAGTTGGCACAGCAGCCCGTCTCTTGCGCGCAACCGCAATGGGCAGATTGTCGGGTACATCACGCCCGACCGGGATAATCTGGTGGTGAATGAATTAGTCGCTGAAGACCCCGAAACCGCGGCGCAGATTGTCCGGGCCTGGGCCGGTCAGGCCACCGAATGTGTGAAGGTGTTATTACGGGCCCCGGCCGGCCCGGTGCTGCGTCGGCTCAATGAGTTTGTGGAGATGCTGCGTATCGAGTCGGGGGGGAATTGGCAGATATTTAACTGGGTACCCGTTGTCGATGCACTGCTCAAAGCTCAGCACGCAGCCGAACCGCTGCCGCATGGCTCGGTCATACTCGGCATCAAAGACTCAGCGTCCGCGATCTCGCTCGCGGTTGATGCAGATGGGGCACGTTGCCAGGTAACCGATCGTGAGCCGGACTTGTCGCTGGACCCGCTGATGGCGACACGGTTGTTGTTTGGCCCGGGTCCGACATCTACGGTCGCCGCCTTACCCAAATCCGCGTCGATACTCGCTTCATGGTGCCCGCTCCCGTTAGGATTTTCTGATCTGGACCACGTCTGATCGGCCGTTTGATCGAGGCGGATCACTTAAGGGACGTAACCACTTCCACGATCCCCGCTGCGCCCAGGAGCAGGCTGATCACGCCGTTGACTGTCAGGAAAGCGGCGTTGATGTGGTGTGTCTTGGAACGCCAGACCAGTGCGTGTTCAAGCAGGAGTAGGGCGAGGGTTAGTATTGATGCTGCCAGGAAGACCACGCCTAACGCGGGGCTTGTGTCCCACAGCAAAAGCAGGCAAGCCGTCGCGATGACGTGCAGCGACCGGCTTATCCATAGCGCCCTGTGGATGCCAAGCTTTGCAGGCATCGAATACAACCCCAAAGATCTGTCGTGCTCAACATCCTGCAGCGCGTAGATCACATCGAACCCCCCGACCCAACACGCCACCATCCCGGTAAGCAGCCAGGGCTCGGCCACACCCAGATAGCCAGGCTCGATCGCGATCACCGCGGCGATCGGGCTGAGCGCCAACGCGGTCCCCAGGTAAATATGACAAAGCCAGGTGAACCGTTTGGTGTAGCTGTACCCCGCCAGATAAGCCAGCACCAGAGGCGAAAGGATCACCGGCCAGGGGTTACCTCGTAGGAGCCAGAAACTACCTGCCGCTGCGACGAATGCCGCTGCGCAGATCACGGTGGTGAGAAGCACAAACCGCCGATCGAGTCGGCCGCTGGGGAGTGTCCGCCCGGCGGTGCGCGGGTTGCTCGAATCCAAGCCGGCGTCGGCCAGGCGGTTCACCGTCATCGCTACGGTTCGCGCCAGGAACATGCACAACACGATCAACCCGAACTCACCGAAACTCGGTAGCCGATCGACCGACCCTGCCGAGAGAAATGTCGCCATCAGCGCAAAAGGCATCGCGAACACCGTGTGGCTGAGTTTGATATCCCCGGCGACCGCCGCCAACTTCCCTGGCAGCGTGTCGATAGGTTTAGCGGGGTGCGTCACAGTCAACGTGGGCCGGCCCCCACTTCGCCTTGTGGACGCTTGCCGCCTGGCTTGTCTTGGGTGTTGGTTGGGCCTTGTTCAGACCAACGCACGTTCAGCGTGTGATCGACACCCAGCAGGTCCAGGCACCGACCGACGACGAAGTCAATCAGGCCGTCGATCGTCTGCGGCAGCATGTAAAATCCCGGGTTCGCCGGCGCGATGATCCCCCCGGCCTCTGTCACGGCCTGCATGTTGCGGATATCCACAAGCGACAACGGCATCTCCCGGTGGACCAGCACCAGCTTACGGCGCTCTTTGAGCGTGACGTGGGCCGCTCTGTGCATCAGGTTCTGCGCTGAGCCGTTGGCGACACAGCCCAGCGTGTTGGATGTGCAGGGGATCACGATCATCCCGTCGTGCTGGAACGACCCCGACGCGATCGGTGCACCAACGTCGCGGTAGTTGTGCAGGATCAGATTCGGTGGTGGTGGCGACTGGTCATCACCTCCTGATAATCCCGCGAGCGCCGCCAAGTTCACACCCTCCATGCCCAGCTCTTCGTGCAGCAGGCGTTGGCCAAGCGGCGAGACAACCAGGTGCGTTTCGACATCAGCGCTCAGTAGCAGCCCGATGATCCGTTGCGCATACACGGCCCCGCTGGCTCCGCTGATCCCGACGATGATGCGTTTGGTCTTCTTATCCACGGTGTATCCCTAAAGCCCTGACAGGTCATATTAGGCGACGCCGGGGTCCGGGTCATCCCCCAAGACGCCCCCAAGATTCCCCCCGGACTCTAACCCGGATTCTCTCTAGATTTCACCCACCCTAGTGGGACGTGCCATTGAGTTCGGCCTGCACGACCAAGCCTACGCTCTGGTCGTCGACCTCAAGGCCGATGATCCGTGCACGCCGAGCACCGTCGATTGGCAGGACCGGGTCGAACGGCTGTTGGCCAAGCAGCACGGAGATCACCTGTGACCGTCCACCCCCGGATTCGTTGCCCCCGGAATCGCCCGAGTCGGATTCGCTGCTTCCGGGGCCCGCGCCGGGCAGACGTTTGAGTACGCTTTCGGTCGGCAGAGGCAGACGGCCTCCGCGTACGCCGTCAATCGAAAGCGTCGCCCGGCCGTCGTCCAAAAACTTTAGTGACATCAGTACACTGAATACCTGATCGACTTCCTTATTGCGATAGCGAAACGCAACGATTAGCTGACCGGATTCCGAAGTCAGCATCGGTTCGCTTAATCCCTGCGGGAATTGCCGTTTCTGATTCACCAGCCAGTCGTCAAGCCGTTGAGCAAGCCAGGCGTTGGCTTCATCAAAACCCAGCCGGATGATCCGCACACCAAGCGCATCATCATTCACCGGCTGCCAATTGTCTAAGCCGCCGGCCTGATACCCCTGCGCGTAAGACAATTCTCCGAGCACACGGTTGAAAGCACGTTCAGCCAAGTCGTTCAGATCCGATTCGCTGTTGTGTTGAATAAACGCCCGGTTGCGCTCCCAGTATGTTGGCGTATCTAGCCACATCCGTCGGCCGATGCCCACAACCAACAGAGCAATCATCAGGACCACCATCGCCGAGATGACACAGCCTATCCGACGCCGCGAACGCCGGGTCGGTTTGGTTATTGATTTCTGTGTCGGGTCGGGTGTCATGCCTCGGCCTAAGTCGGGGTCGTTGGGTGGGGGTCAGTTTCGCAGTTAACCCGGTAATACGTTATCCGGCTGACCGCGCTGCTTCGGCGAGGCTTTGGTGCAGTAACTCGTGGTCGGGGAAGACCCGCAGGCGGGTTTCAAGGTCAAGTATTAAGGCTTCGCCCTTAAGCGAATCGTCGGCACTGCGCAGCGCGGCGTCGCCTAGTTGCTCGGTTGCATGAAGGAACCACTGCGCGGGGCTCTGCCCGGGAGCGGGCGCCTTTACATCGCAACTGACCTCCGGGCCATCGTATGACCGGAGTGTCCAACTGGCAGCCTCGTGTGTGTTGTCAGCAAACAGGACTTCAACAAATCTGTTCTCGTTTCGGGCCCGCTCTGCAAGCGCCCTGGCGTCATCAATATTATGCGGTTGTGTCAGCACCAGGCACCCGGCACTGTGTTTGGTGAGCCAGCTTTCGGCATCAAACCCCGGCCCCGACGAGCCTAGCAGCACCTCGCCCTGTGCCGCGATCATCCGCCGTTGCCGCCGTGCTTCCTGCAAAGGCATCAACACACGGGCGTAATAACCAAACTGTTGTCTCTCACGCGCCTCGGCCAACGCCTCCATACACAAAGCCTCGCAGGCAAGGTAGTCCATGTCCGCAAGCGATCGGCTTGCCCGTTCCATGATGTCATCAAGCTTCTCGATCACCGCGTTCATAGGGTAATTGTAGCGGCTAAACGAGATCTCGCCGTCCCCACGGTCAAGCCAGCCAGAAGACCAGTATCGGCAGCGGCAGCAGGACAAACAGCACCGTATTCACCAGCCAGAGCGTGCTGGCCATCCGCCCATCGAGATGGAAAAGGTTCGCGATCATCACGCTCTGGATCGCCACAGGCATGAAGGCTTCGACGATCACCACACGCTGGCCCAGCGCTGCTAACGGAACGGGTGTCAGGTTCACCAACGCAAGGATGCCGACCGACAACAGGGGAATCCCGGCAAACTTCACCGCCGCCAGCAGCGTGTGTTCACGCAGATACATCCGCGCATCACCCAGCCGTAGCCGAAGACCGATCCCGAAATAGCCCCCGAACGCGCCCAGGTAAAACAGCAGATCGATCACGTGGTAATCATCAAGCACCAATGGGTACGGCACGCCCAGATACGCAAGCACGACCCCGACGATGGCGCAGTGGACCATCAACGCCCGCAGGTCGAAAAAGCTGGTGGCGATCAGCTTGGGGATCGATAGGTCGCCACTTTGCTCCCCGCCGAAGTGGCGAGCCAACGGGTATATCATCAGCACCCCGGCCATCGCCATCAGGTTCACCTGCGCCACTGCGTAGGCCAGCGCCGCTTCGCCCTGTTGCCCGTCTGGGCCGGCAAGCAGCGTGTAGCAGAGGTAAGCGCCGAGTGTAAAGCCCAGGTTCCCAAGGCCAGCCGACGTTGCGATCACCCCTGTCTGCTTATTGTCGCAACCCAGCCGTCGTGCAATCGGGACGACCGCAAACGCGGGGACGGCGACGAGCAGCGGCTCGATCGCGATCAGCCACAGGTTCGCATTAAGTGGCGGCAGCCTCCACAAGCTCAGCAGTGCCACCGCGCCCCAGACAAAGCTGACGGTAATAAAGTGGATCGGC
This sequence comes from Phycisphaeraceae bacterium, assembly GCA_029260695.1. Lineage (GTDB taxonomy): Bacteria > Planctomycetota > Phycisphaerae > Phycisphaerales > Phycisphaeraceae > JAJRRS01. Next base: position 3,448 of record JAJDCT010000324.1, on the reverse strand, counting down.
CGAGCGGTGTGTTCCCCGAGCAGATTCTTACGACGTGCCCCGTAACCCGCCGCGAGGCAGACCGCGTTAAAGACACAGAAGGCAGTGAACTGTGCGGTGCGCGGGTCCATGTAGTGGCTGCTCTAGGCCGATCAATCACGCGGTGTGAGGGGCGAGGCGGCCTATCGTGTTTCGGTGCTTGAGATTCTGCGAGGATTCTGGGTGCGGTGCGGTCAGCCGACAAACGCCTTATAAATCGCCCGCATCGCCGTTTCGAAGTCGTCGGCGTGTATGCCCACGATGATGTTCAACTCGCTGGACCCCTGGTCGATCATGCGGATGTTGATGTCTGCTTCAGACAAAGCCCCGAACAGCTTCGCCGCCATGCCAGGGATATGCGACATCCCCCGGCCGACCGTCGCGATCAAGGCCATCTGTGGCGTCGCCTCGATCGTGTCGGGATGCACCTCGACCCGCAAGGCTTCCAGCACGTCTTTCAGCTTGCCATCGATCTGACTGTCCGCGACCACCAGCGACATCGTGTCGATCCCGGACGGCAGGTGCTCGAAACTGACGCCGTGGTCTTCCAGCACGCTGAGTACGCGCCGGCCGTACCCGACCTGCGAGTTCATCATCGCCTTCTCAAGCGCGATGACGGTGAAGTCCTTGCGCCCGGCGATCCCGGTGATTGTCCCGGTGTGTTTTTCAGAGCCGTTGCCCGGCACGATCATCGTCCCCGGGTCGTCGCTGCGGTTGGTGTTGCGGATATTCACGGGGATGCCGGCGTGCCGCACGGGGAAGATCGCCTCGTCGTGCAGCACGGTTGCGCCCATGTACGCAAGCTCGCGCAGCTCACGGTAGGTCAGCGTCTGGATCGCCTTGGGGTTGTCGACGATACGCGGGTCAGCCATCAACAGGCCCGACACGTCGGTCCAGTTCTCGTACAAAGACGCACCCACGCCCCGCGCTACCACCGCGCCGGTGATATCCGAACCGCCCCGGCTGAATGTTTTGATAGACCCGTCAGGCAGGCTGCCGTAAAACCCAGGCACGACCGCGAGCTGACTGCCCTTGAGCTTCTCGTCGATGACCCGGTAGGTCTGATCCTCATCGAACTTGCCACGCTCGTCGAAGTGGATCAGCTCGGCGGCGTCGAAGAACTGGGCACCCAGAAACTCGGCGATGATCAGGCCGTTAAGATACTCTCCCCGGCTGGCGGCGTAATCGGGGCCACCCCCATCAGCCGCCACGCGGGCGATCTCTTGCTTGACTTTTTCCAGGTGCTTTTGCAGTTCCGGGTCAACCCCGAGCCCTTCCGCGATCTCGCTGTAACGCCGTGCGATCAGTGTGAACACCTCGTCAAAGGCTATCCCCTGCCTGGCGTGCTCGTGGCAGAGGTACAAGAGGTCCGTGACTTTCTGGTCGTCCTTAGACCGCTTGCCCGGGGCTGAGGGGACCACATACCGACGGTCGGCGTCCGCGGCCACGATCGCCTTGACCTTGCGGATCATGTCCGCATCGGCAACCGACGTCCCACCGAATTTGCTGACTTTGGGCTGCATCTGTTGGTTCCACCTTATCACGGCCTGTTTGACTGCCTCATCCGAGCGGGGGATTGTAACGCCTCGCCGCCCATTGGGCACCCGCACCGCCCGGTGCCCCGGCCGGGAGGCCGCCTGCCGGACCCGGCCGTTGACCGCCCATGTCACCGCTCGACAACCACCGATTCAAGCCTATACTGGCGGCCACCCTAGCCCGGGTGGCGGAACTGGCAGACGCGCCGCGTTGAGGTCGCGGTGGAGGTTAAACTCCTTGGAGGTTCGAATCCTCTCCCGGGCATTTAGGCAGGCTTTGGCCTTGAGTTGCGTGGTTCGAGGCCTTTTCTGGCTGCTGGCCAACACCCCTTCGGAAGCACGGATGCTCCGCGAACTGCACATCCTGAATCTGGCTGTCATCGAGGACGCCAAGATCGAATTCACGCACGGGCTTAATGTCTTCACCGGCCAGACCGGGGCGGGCAAGAGCTTGGTCATCGGTGCATTCGAGGTCCTGTTGGGTCTGCGAGCAGCGGGGGACATGATCCGCGCCGGGGCTGATCAGGCCCGGGTTACGGGGCTCTTTGAGGTCAACGATCCCGGGATCGCTAAGGAGATCGCCACGCTGCTGGACCAGCCGATCGAGCCCGGCGAGCAGGTCCTGATCAACCGCAAACTCTTTGCCTCGGGCCGATCCAGCGTTTCCGTTAACGGGCTGCCTGTGACCAATGCCATGGTCAAACAACTCGGGCAGTTGATCGTCGATATCCACGGCCAGCACGACCATCAACACCTCCTGAAACCTTCGAACCAACTGCACATCCTCGATGCGTTCGCTAAATGCACCGAAGACCGGCTGCGCTTTGCCGATCAGCTTGGCGAGTTGCGCCAACTGACTAAGACTCGGCAGCAGCTGACCACCGGAGGGGACCTGCGCCGCCAGCAGTTGGACCTCTACGAGTTCCAGGCGGACGAGATCGACGCGGCCGAGCCTCAGGCCGGGGAGTTCCCCGAGTTGCAGGCACGGCATCGGGTGCTGAATAGTCTTTCCCGGATCAAGCAGGATGCCGGCGGTGCGCACGCGGCTTTGTATGAGGCGGAGGGGTCTGTGGCGGAACGGCTGCAGGTTATCGCTCACCTCCTATTGGAGTTGGCCGAGTTGGACCCGGAACTGAATGAGATTGCGGAACAGGTCCGGACCTCGACGTTGTCTCTGCAGGAATCCGCGTTTGAGTTGGGGCGGTACGTTGATCGGTTGGAGCACGATCCGGCCGAGGTGGATGAGGTGGACCAGAGGCTCAACGTGTTGAACCGTCTGGTCAGCAAGTATGGTGACGGGCAGAAGTCTGAAGATCCGCTTGCACATGTGATCGCGTATCGCCAAGAGGTCGGGGACAAGATCGACGAGCTGCGTTCTATGGATAGCGACCTTGGCGGGATCGATGAGCGGATCGAGGTTTGCCGTGAAGGTCTGTCGGCTACGGCTGAGCGTCTGACCAGAGCGAGGGTGAAGGCTGGCAAGCAGGTGCAACCCTTGGTGGAGGCACAGCTCAAAGAGTTGGGCATGGCGGAGGCGGCGTTCGACATCGCGTTCCAGCAGTTGACGCTTGAAGGTGTCCCCGGTGCCGGGGGCGGCAGCGGGGGGAGTGCCGGGGGAAGTACCGGGGGCGGGCTGTCGGGCTTGGATGCGGTGGAGATGCTGGTGCGTACCAACCCCGGCCAGCCGATGCAGCCGCTGCGGAAGATCGCGTCCGGCGGGGAGATGTCCCGCATCATGCTGGCGTTGAAGTCGGTCCTGGCGGCGAGCGATCGGATCAGTGTGCTGGTCTTTGATGAGATAGACGCCAACATCGGCGGGCGTTTGGGCACGGTCATCGGCAGCAAACTCCGCCGACTCGCACAAGGCCCGTCGGAAGCCTCGATCCCCCCGGCCA
>JAJDCT010000323.1 GCA_029260695.1 Phycisphaeraceae bacterium | reverse complement strand
GTCCTGCGGCACGGCCGTTCGCCGGGCCTGGCTCGAAAATGGAATGCCGGCATGCCATCCACACCCGATTTGTTCGACGACATGGATCCGAAGCCCAGGAAGACGCCGGCCGCCAAATCCGCGCCGAAACGCAAGGTGTCGAAAGCGCCCAAAGCCGCCGACGACGCACCCGCACCCGCACCCGCGGCCGGCAGCGGCCCCAGGACGAACGGCAAATACACCGCCAAGGACATCGAGGTTCTCGAGGGCCTCGAGCCGGTGCGCCGGCGCCCGGGCATGTATATCGGCGGCACCGACGAGCAGGCCCTCCACCACATGGCGGCCGAGGTTATCGACAACGCGATGGACGAAGTCGTTGCGGGGCACGCCGACTGGATCGAGTTCGAGCTCGATGCCGAGGGTTTCGTCACGGTGCGCGACAACGGGCGCGGCATCCCGGTCGATCCGCACCCCAAGTACAAGAATACATCGGCGCTCGAGGTCATCCTCACGACGCTGCATTCGGGCGGCAAGTTCGGGTCCGATGCCTACAAGATTTCAGGCGGTCTGCACGGCGTCGGCATCTCGGTGGTCAATGCGCTTTCGGACGACCTGCAGGTCGAGGTCGCGCGGGACCGCAAGCTCTGGACCCAGAGTTATTCCCGAGGTGTGGCCAAGGGAAAGCTCAAGGACGCGGGCGCGGTGCAGAACCGGCGCGGCACCACCGTGCGTTTTCATCCCGACCCTGAAATATTCGGCAAGGGCGCGGCGTTCAATCCGGCCCGCCTCTACCAGATGGCGCGTTCGAAGGCGTTCCTGATCCGGGGCGTGCAGATCCGCTGGGCCTGCGACCCGGCACTTGTGGACGGCGGCGGCAAGGTGCCCGCCAAGGAAACCTTGCGGTTCCCCAACGGCATCGGGGATTTTCTGTCCGAGCAGCTGGCGGGCCGCGCCTGTTTCACACCCACGCCGTTCGCCGGCGAGACGGCGATCGCCGGCGGCGGGCGGGTCGAATGGGCCATCGCCTGGCCGGGCGACCTCCGGGGATTCTCGCACTCCTATGTAAACACCGTGCCGACGTCGCAGGGTGGCAGCCACGAGGCCGGCCTCAGGATGGCGCTGACCCGCGGGTTGCGCGCCTACGGCGAACTGGTCGGCAACAAGAAGGCCGCCGGCATCGCGCCCGAGGATGTGATCGACCACGGCTGCATCCTCCTGTCGCTGTTCGTCTCGGATCCGCAGTTCCAGGGCCAGACCAAGGAGCGTCTCGGGATGCCGGCCGCGACCCGGATGGTCGAGACCGCGGTGCGCGACCATTTCGACCACTGGCTGTCCGCCGACCCGGTCGCCGGAAAGGCGCTGCTCGACCATATCGTCGACCGCATGGACTCCCGCGAACGCCGCAAGGCCCAGCGCGAGATGGAGCGGAAGACCGCGACCCGCAAACTGCGCCTGCCAGGCAAGCTCGCCGATTGCTCCAGGAATTCAGCCGAGGGCACCGAGGTGTTCCTGGTCGAAGGCGACTCGGCCGGCGGCTCGGCCAAGCAGGCGCGCAACCGCGCGACCCAGGCAATCCTGCCGCTGCGGGGCAAGATCCTGAATGTCGCCTCGGCGACGGTCGAAAAGGCGCGCGCGAACCAGGAACTCAGCGACCTGATCCAGGCGCTGGGGTGCGGCAGTGGCGACAGTTTCGAGGCCGAGCGATTGCGGTACGAGCGGGTCATCATCATGACCGACGCCGATGTCGACGGCGCCCACATCGCGTCGCTGCTGCTGACCTTCTTCTACCAGGAAATGCCGGGCCTGATCGATGGCGGCAACCTGTATCTCGCGATGCCGCCGCTCTACCGCATCAGCCAGGGCTCGACGGTGCTCTACGCCCGCGACGACGCCCACAAGGACGAGCTGCTGAAGACCACCTTCACCGGCAATCGCAAGATCGAGATCAGCCGCTTCAAGGGCCTCGGCGAAATGCCGCCGCAGCAGCTCAAGGAAACCACGATGGACCCGGCCGGCCGCGTGCTGCTGCGCGTGACAATGCCCGACACCGCCGACCCGGACCAGAAAAAGGCAGCCAAAAAGACCGCCTCACTCGTCGACGCCCTGATGGGCAAGAAACCCGAGTTGCGCTTCAAATACATCCAGGAAAACGCGAAATTCGTGGAGGCCGACGCGCTGGATGTGTGAGGGGCCCCCGTTCCAATTCGTTGTGGCAGGCCAATCACCCCAAGCATGAAACTCGCGTCTACCCATTCCGATTTCAATGCATACCGACGAAATGTCGACAAGCCAGGCAAGTCGATCTTCGACTTGCTAGGCGGTGGCGATCAGGAAATAAGGCAGACCCAGGCTCTGGCCTATACGCTTGCACGCTGCCCATCGCTGTTGGAGGACATTTTCCGCTGCGCCCAAATTCGAGACTGGATCAAGCGGCAAAAGCTAGGTTTGCCTCGGAAAGTTCAGTCTATCCGGATCGATAGCGAGTTGACACATTCTGTGGGGCAGGAACGAGCTGATATCGTTTGCCGATTAAACAGGAACCATGAACCGAATGTCACTCTTGTTGTCGAAGCAAAGAGGATCGGTAGCCGGACCCCTTCCCCTGATCAAATGGCTGCGCA
>JAJDCT010000322.1 GCA_029260695.1 Phycisphaeraceae bacterium | reverse complement strand
CAAAGCGGCGTCTGCGCAGAACTCGATTCCGACAAACTTCCGATCAGCGCCGCCGCACATCTGGCCGCTCAGCGGTCGGGCCAACCTGTCTGGCACCATGCGATGGGGGACGGCGAAGATTACGAATTGTGCTTCACCGCGCCTCCCGGCGTGGTGCCTGATGAGATCGCTGGCGTCCCGATCACACAGATAGGCAGAATCGCTGAGCATAAGCCAGGCCCATGTGTTGCGGTCATCTTGCCTGACGGCACACTTGCTGACACGGCCGGACTCGGTTGGGAGCATGTGGGGTGAGCGGTAACCACTCAATCATCCAATTGAAATCGCACAGTGTCGAGCAGACGATGGCGATTGCTGCGGCTGTCGCGAAGGTGGCCCAGCCCGGTGACCTGGTTGGGCTTATCGGTGAACTGGGAGCCGGCAAGACCCAGTTCGTCCGCGGCATGGCTGTGGGATTAGGTATCGCGCCGAGTCGTGTCTCCAGCCCGACGTTCGTGTTCCTTCAGGAATACCAAGTAGATGAGGACGATCCAGACTCGCTTGTGTTGGCGCACATCGACGCCTACCGCCTGGCGGGCTGGGACGACCTGCAATCGATCGGCTGGGACGGTGACGGCCAAGAGCTGCGTCGAGGCTCGGTATTGGCGGTGGAATGGGCCGACCGGATCGAGGACGCGCTGGGCACCGATCGGTTGATGATCACCCTCGAACACGCCGACGCCGGCCGCATCATCACGCTCTCGCCACACGGGGCCTGGCTGGATAGGATGCCGGCGCTACGACGTGATCTTGATACCCTGCCTGAACACGAAGAGGTTGGATAGCCGATGGTCGCACAAGCCCAGAACAACCCGAAGAATCAATGCCCGATCTGTAAAGAGTCGACCACCCCGGACGTTGCCACATTCCCATTCTGCAGCGACCGCTGCCGCAAGATCGACCTGGGCAAATGGCTCGACGGTAAGTACATCATCAGCCGAGCGGTCGAGCAGAGCGATCTGGAGGAGGGGCAATAGGTCTTCGATAGAGAGGACCTAATAGTCACGGTCGGTACGTCCCCACCGGGACGTCTTCGTCTGTCAGGGATTGCAGAAACTCGGGGCACAACCCGCTGATCCAGAAGTCTCGGTCCTTCATCTTGGCGATTCGGATCGTGCTGGAGAAGATCGCGGCACATATGAGACCCACGAAGAAGACAACCAATCCTAAGAGGAAGAAAGCCAATTGCTCGTTCATCGCAAGCACCACGGAACCGACCAGTGCCGTCAGGCTGATTAATAACGCCGAGGCGATCTTCACCCGGCGCCGATCTTTCTGAGACTGACTGAGAAAATACGTGACCTTGCACTTCTTGCGGACGACCAACACGACAATAAGAAACACCAGAAGATTCACCAGGATGAGTAGCAGCAATGCGGGGTGGGACCAGTAGAGTGTTTTGTCGATCTGCTTGGTGTCTACCACTTCATTGGTGTTTATGCAGCGTGCGGGCAGGATCGTGTCGCCACGGACCACCAGGTATTTACCCTCCACGCGGAACCCGTGGACAGAGGAATTCACAGCGAGCCCACACTCCGGGCATGTGCCGCCTATCACCGTCCCGCGGAGGTCGTAGCCACAACTTGAGCAAGCCACCGATGGGCCGGACGTATTGATGGATGACATGATGTGTTTCCCGATGAAGCTAAATGAAGAAATGGCCGGAACTGTCTAGAGCCCCAAGAATCTGGTCATTCGTCCTCTGCCTGCTCCGCTTTCTGTGCCTCGGGGCTGATGCCGTAGATGACGAAGCGGTGGCTGACGGGGTCGAAGCCGTGCTCCTTGCACAGCCGGTTACGCAGGTCGGTCAGCTCGGCTGCTGAGAACTCGATGATCTGGTTGGTTTCGACACAGACCAGGTGCCCCTTGGGCTCTTTGCCGAAGGAAAGTCGGTAGTGGGCCTGACGTGAGTCGATCAAAACCTCGGAGATGATCTTCGCTTCCATCAGGTGTTTGAGTGTGCGGTAGATGGTCGCCTTGCTCACCCGGTGGTCGGCGGACCGCATCTCCTGCAGCAACTCGTCGGCCTCGAATACGCCCGGCTTGTCCAGCACCGCGTCGAGGATCAGCGCCCGTTCGGTGGTGAATTTCAGCCCCTGGCGCTTTAGGAATCGGCGGAAGATCGCGCACAGCGGCATGAATATCTGGTCGTCGGCGGCGGCGGGTTTTGCCTCGCTCATGCCCCTATTGTAGCCGACACGAACCCCCGCGGACAGGGAGGGTGGCTCCCCGGCGGCGACACTGCTATCTTGCAGGATCGTGACCACTAATTAGATATCGTGTCAGGAGTGACAGGCGTGGCAGAATCAGCAATCGGTGTGGGTTTGATCGGGTGCGGGACGGTCGGTGGCGGCGTCGCGAAGCTGCTGCGCGAGCAGGCCGAGGTCTACGCCCAAAGGGTCGGCCGACCGATCGTGCTGTGCCGGCTTCTCGATAAGGAAAAGGACCGCGTCATCGAGTCCGGTCTCGCCGATGCGGACATCGTCACCGATGATGTCGATTCGTTCTTCGACACCCCGGGCATGCAGGTCGTGATCGAGTTGGCGGGTGGGACCGGCGCGGCCAGCACCTTCGTCCAACGTGCGCTCAAGGCCGGCCAGCACGTC
>JAJDCT010000321.1 GCA_029260695.1 Phycisphaeraceae bacterium | reverse complement strand
ATTAATCCCTTTGGCCTGATCTTCCTCCTCAAGCCTGCAGGTGGGGGGCAGGGACACTTGGTCCAAGCTCGCTCAGCGTGTTTAATGTCAACTCCGTGCCCGGTCTTCGGGTATCTGCCCCTATAAGGTCTGACTGATGCCCATACAAACCTTGCCCGGCCTCGAACTCTTTGACTGGGCAATCATTGCCGCATTCTTCGCGGTGACGCTTGGGATCGGCCTCTACTTCTCACGCCGCGCCAAGGCCAGCCTCGCCGACTACTTCGTCGCAGGCCGAAAAATGACCTGGTGGGTCGCCGGCACCTCCATCGTCGCCACCAGCTTCGCCGCCGACACGCCGTTGGTGATCTCCGGCTGGTCACGGACACTCGGGCTGGAACGCAACTGGTTCTGGTGGGGCGGCATCATGGGCATGATGCTCTGCACCTTCTTCTTCGCCCGCCTCTGGCGACGCGCGAAGCTGCTGACGGATGTCGAGTTCGTCGAGCTACGTTACTCCGGTGTCCCGGCCGCTGGCTTGCGGATGTTCCACGCCTCCTTCCGGTCGATCATCCAGAACACCCTGGTGATGGGTTGGGTCACCGTAGCGATGGTCAAGATCCTCGACGTCACGCTGGACATCCCCACCATCGTTTTCGTTAAAGGGCAATGGCTACCCGAACTGGTCGCGAAGGGTATCGAGGTGTCGTCGCAAATCGATCCGTCACAGATCGCACATTGGCCGGGTATGGGTGCAGCGATCATTTCCGCCAAGGCAACGGGGATTATCGCCTGCTTTGTCGTCGCTACCGGCTACAGCGCTGTGTCCGGGCTCTGGGGCGTGATGGCGACCGATGTTTTCCAGTTTTGTCTGGCGATGACCGGGACCGTGATATTGATGTTTATGGTGTTTTTAGTCGCCAAAGGGCCGACGAACCTGGTTGAGCAGGCCAAGTTGGCCGTTCAGGAGGGACGGGTTCATAACCGCGCCGTGGACGACCGATTCTTGATCAGCCGAGACAAGTTGCTCGAAGCCGTCGAAGATGATCAGGCCTTGACTGACCGGGTGATTGATTCGGGTCTGCTGTCCCCAGCGGTATCCGAACTGACTCTCTCCCTTGATTCAGAGCCAACATATGCTTGGTCCGCAGACGAACTCGACCAGGAGCAGATAGCGCAGCGTCTGATAGATGACGTATGGCTGACCCAACGTTCGGACATCCGTGAAGCGTCTGAATTTAAGGCGCTGATCGGGTTGTGGAGACATGCGTACACCGTTAGCAGGGGGGCATTCTCAGATTCACGTGACTTGGCTGAGATGATCGGCGCCGGGCTGCTACAAGACGACGGGTCGGCTGTGGACTACCTCCGATTCTCTACCTTGTCGTCCACCGAAGACGATCTACGTGCTCGTCTCAGTTCGGTAGGCATAAAGGACATGGGCGAGTTCTTCGCTGCCTGGCGTCACGACAAGGTGACGCCTGCGCGTAAGATTACCGACTTCTTTCCGCCGTTCGACCTCAAAGGTGGCGGCTTACTGGCGATCTGGTCGCTGATTGTCTTCCTGGGCCTGCAGTGGTGGGCCGGCGGTGAGGGTGGCGGCTTTCTGGCACAACGTCTGTTCTCTTGCAAGGACGAGAAGCACTCTGTCTTTGCCATGCTCTGGTACAACTTTGTGATGTTTGTGCTCAGGCCCTGGCCTTGGATCGTAGTCGGGATCGGGTCGCTGTTCCTGGTCCCCGACGTCAGCGCCTATGGGGCGAACTACGATCAGGAACACGCCTACATAATTATGCTCATGAAGTACCTCCCCGTCGGGCTCAAGGGCCTGATGGTCGCGGCGCTCATGGCGGCCTACATGTCCACCATCTCAACACACGTCAACTTCGGCGCTTCCTACATCGTCAACGATATCTACAAACGCTTCATCAGTAAGAACGGCAGCGAGCGGTCTTACATCCTGGTCTCCAAGCTGGCTACCGTCTTTTTGGCTATCCTTGCAGGGCTCTATGCCTTCTACAGCGACTCCATCGCCAGTGGTTGGTACGACTTCTTCTTAGTCATGTCCGGCGCTGGCTTCGTCGTTCTGTTGCGTTGGTACTGGTGGCGGATCAGCGCCTGGTCCGAGATGGCTGGGATGGGGTCCTCGCTTCTGATTTTTATCCTGCTCAAATACAAAATGCTTCATGCCCTGGCGGTGACCGTCGGCTTAAGCGAATACGTCTACTTACTCAACGAGTTCCCGGTCCAATTCACCCTGAATCTGGTTATCTCCACAGTGATCTGGGTCACGGTGACATTCCTGACCCCGCCTGAGAAAGACGAGCACCTGATCAAGTTCTACAAGCGTGTTCAGCCCCCCGGCGGGTGGAAGCGTATCGCCGACGCCGCCGGGCATCCTAATCACCTGACCATCGGTTGGGTTGAGTGGACCAGTTGGTTCCTGGGCTGCACCGGGCTGTTCTCGATGATCTTCAGCCTCGGCCACGCATGCTTCGGTAATTACGGCTACAGCGCCGTCTTCGGGGCTTACGGCATCATCGCCACCGTCCTGATCTTCAAGCTCCTGGGCAAAATGGACTGGTCCAGCATCACCGAAGACGAGCCGGCCGCCAAGCCGGAATAGCCCGGTTGGATCGGATAAATCGGATGAAGAGAGTTCGCCGCAGAGAGCAGGGAGATTGAGCCGGGGCTAATGCGCCGCCTGCTTCTCGTAATCCTCAGGTGACAGCAACCCATCCAACTGCCCCGCGTCGCTCGGCCGGACCTTGATGATCCACGCCTCCCCGTAGCAGTCGCGATTGATCAGCGAAGGGTCATCCACCACCGCCTGGTTGACCTCGATGACTTCCCCATCGATCCCGCAGTACAACTCGCTGGTTGCTTTCACCGACTCGATCTCACCCAGCGGATCACCCTTGCCGATCTCACCCTCAGCCGTGACCTCCAGGTAAGTGATATCCGTCAACTCATCCACCGCGAACTGGCTGATCCCGACCACCACCAGCTCCCCCTCGGGCTTGTGCCACTCGTGGCTTTCCAGATATCGACGATCATCGGGTGCGGGCATCGGTAGGGCTCCGAGGTAGGGGGTTTCCGGTTGGAGATTCTAACCAACGCCAGCATCATAGAAACTTGCTTGTCCGCTTACAAAACCTAGACTCACACTCTACATAACCCCGGCCCATCACGTTTAGCGTGAGATCGCAGATCGCCGAGGCTTGCCTAGGATAACTCGTAACTGTAACCGGCGTTCAAAAAAGTAGATGAAGATAAGAACGGCATTATATATTGCAGAACAAGTGACGGATACTGGTCATGAGGAGCTTTAACATGCGTAAGCGAAACCTTGTCATTGTCATTCTTGTGTGTTCCCATATCACTATGTGGGTTGTTGGGTCATGGTTGGGGCAACAGGCCGGAGCGGGGGCCACGCATCTGTCCAATGTGACCGCACTGATCACTCTCGGCGAGCACTTCACTGAGGAGGGGCGACCGCTGATCGCCGATGAAATGAAGCCGGCAACGGTAACCCGAGGCATGATCTATCGTGCCCTGAAGACTGGTGCCCCGGGCCCCAACGCCACAGTCAAACTCCAGGAACTAGAAGCCAGACTGATAGCGATGACGACCGAGTGATTCCTGTTAAGCAATATAAAACCGCCGACCCTCACAGATCGGCGGTTTGCTTTATATTAGATTGTCGTGTCGCCCATCAGGCCCCGACCGTCGCCGCGCCGTTCCCCACTTGATGAGCACACCCGTGACTTCGGGCCGGCCGTGTGTCTATTCTTCAGCATGTCTTCAGCATGCTCAGTCCCGGCTTTGAAGTGCAGCCCGGAATCTCACCGGTGACTGAACGATCTACGCCGCCGGTCAACCCCCCATCGGTTCGCGACAATAACCAGCGATACGGCTACGTCGTGCCTATAACTCTGATCTATTTTTCGATAAATCGCTATTGAGTCTTGAGTCCGAACAGGCCGCATAGTAGAATCGTTCGCGGTCACGAGCGAGTGTTTTCGGGTAACACAAGAGTCTAAATCAGTACTGGAGGCGAAAGATGATCTTTTATAATTCTGTCGACAGGCGAGCCCGCGGACTTGTACTATGTCTCGGCATGGTCGGCGTTTCTTTAGCCTCGCCTGCCGCCAATGGCTTTGTCGTCGAGCGGGTGACTCAAGCGAGCAACCCGACCGGGGGCGCTCAAGTGAATTCGCCTCTGCATCTACCGGTCGACGTCGATACCGCGCCAGGCGACAGCGAGTTTTATTTTGTCTCGCAGCTCGGGGGCTTTGTCGGTCATGAATCCGATGGCGACGCCATTACCAACCCTCTGGGGAGCATCGTCCTGATGGACCGCTTGACCGGGACGGTCGATTTTGCAAACCCTTTCCTGACAATCGACGACAGCACCACGATTGAAGGCCACCCCAACACAACCGAAGTGGGATTGTTCTCCACAGTCTTCCACCCAGAGTTTCAGAGCAACGGCAAGTTCTACGTTAGTGTGGCGGTAGATTTTGATGGTGAAGTCCCCACCATACCAGGCGACTCGCGCGTCCCACCGTTCAAGCTTGAGGTGCGTGAGTACACCGCTGACCCGAGTAATCTGGCCGGAGGCGCGGTCTTCAGCAAGACGCTGCTCGAAGTGGTTCAGCCTAAATTCAATCACAACGGGAGTTGGATTGGGTTCAACCCGCAGGAAACTTCCCAGGGCCAAAACAACCTCTACATCACCTTGGGGGATGGCGGCGATCAGCACGATCCATTTGAGCACGCGCAGAACACAGAGGATTTACTTGGCACGGTTTTGCGTATCGGTGTGGACGGCGACGACTTCCCCGCCGACCCGGACCGTAATTATGCGATCCCCGCCGACAACCCATTTGTGGGTAAGGCCGGGCGGGATGAGATATTCGCCTACGGATTACGTAACCCCTGGCGGGCCGGATTCGACAGTGAGACCGGCGACTTGTACATCGGTGACGTGGGGCAGAACACATGGGAAGAGGTCAATCTAATCCCCAATAACATCGGGCCCAACGACGACCGCAACTTCGGCTGGCGCCAACGCGAAGGCTTTGTAGCGACCTCCACCGGAGGCATCGGAGGCCCCCAGCCACCGGATGGCCTCGATCCGGTCATCGCCTACCTCCATGGCCCCGGCGCGTTCAAAGGCAATTCCGTCGCCGCGGGGATCGTTTATCGTGGCCCGATCCAAGAACTCGCCGGCAAGTACATCTTTGCAGACTCGGTCTCCGGCAATATCTGGGGGGTCGACGTCAACGACATCCAGAACTTCGACCCGAACAATCCTGCTCTGACACTCGTCAACCTGAACAGCCTGTTGGCCCCGCAAGAAGGCTCGTACACCAGCATCGTAAGCTTCGCAGAGGATGAATCCGGGAACCTGCTGATCGTGGATTTTGGTTTCGATGCTCTTGGTATTGGCGGGCACATCTTCCGCGTCGTGCCAGAGCCATTAGTCGGCGACCTCGACGGCGACGGCTTCGTCGGCATCACCGACCTTAACATCGTTCTGGGCAGCTGGAACCAGTCCATCCCCCCCGGCGATCCGTTGGCCGACCCTAGCGGCGACGGCTTCGTAGGCATCGAAGACCTCAACGTCATCCTCGGCAACTGGAACGCAGGCACGTCCCCACCAACCAACAACGCCATCCCCGAGCCCGCGACGCTTGGCCTGGTGCTATTGGGTTCCACACTTCTGTTGCAACGCCAATCATAGAACACACGCCGTCCCCCCGTTTAGCGGGCGATCGCAGATCGCCGTGTTTGGCCCGCCCGGCCCAACGCGCGGACCTGCGATCCGCGGCTAAACAAGATTATGCTTAACTCATTGTTTTGTGCTGATTTATACTATGTAAGCAAAGATTTAGGGATGGTTGTTTACTCTCATTGAAAGCCGCAATCTTGAACCCTAAGCAGATCGAGCGTTGGAGTAAGATTCGAATCAGAGGGCGGAAGCATTTTATTTGGTTTGGTGGCGTTTTTATGTGGGGCGTGGGTACGGCGGTTATGTGGTTCCTGCTCATGGCTGTCTTTGACGCCATCTTTGAAATACCAACCGACCGCTTTTCTTTTTTTCTTCGAGCGGGACTCGCATTAATTACTTTTCCGATAGGTGGATATGTTTTGGGTATGTGGGTATGGAAGTTGTCTGAACAACGTTACCTCAAGACCATCGCTCCGGATGTCGGCTAATACGCAACGATAGTTGGTGAGGTATCGCAATTAAAAACCGCCGACCCTCGCGGATCGGCGGTCCGTTTATTTTGATTGTCGTAACGATCAGGCGTTGACAGTCGCTTCACTCGTCGCCCACTTGATCAGGACGTCTGCGACTTCGGGGCGGGAGAACTCGGCGGGGGGGCGTTCGCCGTTGCCGAGCATCTCGCGGACCTTCGTGCCGCTTAGGAAGACCTGGTCGCCCTTGATCTTGGGGAACGTCTTGCCGGAGACCATGCCCTGGGCCTTGTTGGACCAGGCGGCGTGCTCGAACTTCAGCAATTCGATCTCGATCTCGCCATCCTTGAACTGATCAAAGATGTTCTGTGCGTCGTAGGTGCCGTAGTAGTCGCCGACGCCGGCGTGGTCACGGCCGACGATGAAGTGGCTGATCCCGTAGTTCTGACGGGTCAGTGCGTGTTGCACCGCTTCGCGTGGCCCGGCATACCGCATCGCACCGGGCATGACGGTGAGCATCGTGCGCTCAGCGACGAAATAGTTTTCGATGATCGTCTGGTAGCAGTCCATGCGGACGTCGGCGGGGATGTCGCCGGGCTTGGTCTCGCCGACCAGCGGGTGAACCAACAGCCCGTCGGTGATCTCCTGGGCACACTTGCACAGGTACTCGTGTGCACGGTGGATCGGGTTACGCGTCTGGAACGCGCTGACGGTTTTCCAACCGCGCTTGGCAAACTCATCGCGGGTCTGCGCCGGTGCCAGACGGTGTTCGGTGAACTGTTCGCCCGGCTCTTTTTCAGGCGTGACGGTGATCACATGGATCGGCCCGCCCACGCACCAGTCGCCCTCATCGAGTACGGCCTTGACGCCCGGGTGCGCCTCGTCTTCGGTCCCAAACACATTGGGGACCTCAAGCTTCTTATCGTGTGCGAAAATCTCTTCAACATCGATCACCGCCAGCAGTGTGCCGTCGCTGTGATGAAGCGCCGCCTGCCCGCCTTCTTTGAGTGAACCCTTAACCGCGTCGTCGATCGACAGCGTGATCGGGATCGGCCAGACCGTTCCGTCAGCAAGATGCATGTCTTTGCAGATGCCTTCGAAGTCGGCCTTCCTGACGAACCCGGTCAGCGGGCTGAACGCGCCGATCGCGATCATCTCCAGGTCGCACGCCTGCTTGGCGCTGAGCGTGATGCTCGGCAACCCGGCCGCGGTGGTCTTGAGCTTTTCGGCCTGGGCGGCGTCTACAATACGGTTGACGAGCTTGCCGCCGTGCGGCTGAATCAGGTGGCTGGACATTATTAGATGAATCCTTGTCGAAACGGGGGTTAGTGAGGATCAGGGATAGTAGTGGCCCCGGGCCTTGGCCGCAAATCAGGGGTAAACCAGGATTGTGTGATTGCGGTAAGTGGAATAGTCTGGGCAATACAGGTCTTTTATCCTGTAGGAGTACTACTTATGAAATCTCAACGATCAGCGGCGTGGATGTCGGTTCTTGGGCTCGTGTTTCTATCGCTGGGTTGGCAAGCCGCCACCGCTGACCCGCCCGGCGAACAGCTGATCGACCAGGTCGTCAAGGCCTACCAGGACATCCAGCAGTACGACGCCACACTGCATGTAGCGATCCGTCAGACCCAGGGCCGATGGACTTCGACCCAGGAAGGCGACTTCTTCTTCGCTGTGGATCGCCCCGGCAACCGCCTGCTGCTGGACGTGCCCGACCAGTTCCTCGTCGTCGACGGCCAGACCCTCTTATATAAAAGCCCCAGGCTCCCCGGCAAGCACCTTCAGATAGACGCCCCTTCGCCCCTGACCAGCGAGTGGATCGCCGAGCAAGTGCCCAACCTGACCTTCCCCTCGGTGCCGACCGACTTCGCTTTCCTGCTCTCCAGCGACCCGCTCGCGTTTCTCAGCCAGGGCGCTGCCGGCACACCCGCCACGCTCCAGCCCGACCCACAAGACCCGAAAGCCCGGCCGCGTATCCGAAGCGCATTGCAGACCGGCACGTTGACCCTGACCATCGACCCATCGACCCACCTGATCGATAAGGCCGTAGTCGAAGTTGACGCCTCAGCCCTGGACCCTCGCGCCGACTCTACCATGTCTTTTTCCATCACCTTCGACATCCTCGTCAACAGCCTGGACAAGCCGATCGACGACGCCCGATTTGCCTTCGATACCACCAACTCCACTCCGTCGGCCTCCATGCAGCACATGATGGCCAGTGGCTCCAACGCACCGCACCCCCTGACCAACCAGCCCACACCCCAGCTGAACCTCCCGGACATCGATGGCAACGACCACGACCTCGCAACCGACGACGCGGACGCCCTAGTCATCGTCCTGGAATCCAGGACGAT